>PLAD01000138.1 GCA_003134215.1 Armatimonadota bacterium | reverse complement strand
CAAACAACCTGGCGAACGTCAATACGACGCAAACGCCTGAGGGCGGACCGTTTCGACGGAAAGAGGTTGAACTCACCGAGGGAACGCCGTCATTCAGTAAAACCCTCGAAGGATTGTCGCAAGGGGAAGGACTCTCAGCCTTGACGGGCGACGACGGATCGTCTCTTGCTGGCGTCAGGGTGTCCGGAATTGTGAACGACAGCACGCCTTTTATCGAGGAGTACGAGCCTGGCAGTCCCGATGCCGACAAACGCGGGTTTGTCAAAAAACCTAATATTAATGTCGTCACGGAAATGGTGGACATGATGAGTGCGTCCAGGGCTTACGAAGCGGATGTAACGGCTGTGGATGCGGCTAAAGGGATGGCCGAAAAAGCGCTGGATATCGGCAAGTAGCCGACAATTCTTTAGGTTCCCTCGAAATAATTTGTGAGTGGTCATTTGTGATGTGGAATAAGCTTTGTACAGCAGAAAAGCCAGTACTTTCACCAGAGTGAGTAAGGGCGCTGAACTACTTTCATCCAAAACTTAGGAGAGCAATATGATCACTCCCATAACATCCGTAGCACCATCGCTGCCTCTCGCAACAGACACGAATCCGTCGGTTTCCGGAGCGACCCCCAGTGGTTCTCCCTCCTTTTCTTCTGTTTTAGGTCAAGCGTTCCAGCAAGTTAACCAACTGCAAAATTCAGCCGCTTCGTCGGCCGAATCCTTTGCCCTCGGCCGCTCGAACGACGTACACTCCACCGTAATCGCCGCACAAAAGGCAACTATCGCGCTGGAACTTGCGACACAGATCCGCAATAAAGTTTTGGATGCTTACCAAGATGTCATGAAGACATCGATGTAGGATTCGTCCGAACGTCCCTCTGCCTCGTTTTTCGATTAATCCGCGTCGTTTGTCGGACTAGTCGAGAGGTCCGCCCCGATAGTGTGTAAGGAAGCCTTTTAAATGTCGAACAGCCCGTGGTCAAATCTGGCAGCTCAGTTAAAAGCTTGGTGGGAAGGTTCTTCCCAGGCGGCCCGAATGGGTGCAGTCGGATTCGGATTTGCGGTTTTAGCCGCCCTTGTCATGGCGTCCATGCTAGCCACGGCTCCCAATTACGAAGATTTATTTACAAACCTGGCTCCAGACGATGCTGCGGCCATAGCCGCAAAATTGGATGACGAACACGTCAAGTATCAACTAGCGGATGATGACACCTCAGTTTTGGTACCTGCTTCCGACAAAGATCGCCTTCGTATGGAGATGGTGAGGGCCGGACTTCCAGCGAAATCCGGCAGCGTTCTTGGAACCGAGTGGCTAGACAAAATCGGCATGGGAACGACAGCAGATGTGCAACAGCAGTACATTCTCCTGGCTGAAGAGGGCGAACTCGCTAGAACGATTCAGACAATCAACAGTATTAGCTCAGCGACTGTTCATATTTCGAAGGCTGACGATACACCTTTCGCAGTACAGACCTCGCCTACCACGGCAAGCGCCATTGTCGGTATCAAGCCAGGATCCAGTTTAACTACCGATCAGGTAACGGGAATAGCCTCTTTAATCTCGAAAAGTGTCCCTGACCTCGATATCAAGAACGTTTCCGTTATTGACACGGACGGCAACCAGCTGTGGGACGGCGGTAACGATCCTTCCGGGCCAGGCGGCAGCGCATCCGGTAAGATCGCCGCCGAACAGAACTATTCGGAGCAAATGCGCAAGGAAATGCAGTCCTACCTAGACACTGTTCTGGGTCCTAGGAAGGCGCTCGTCAGCGTCTCTGTCGAGCTCAACTATAACCAGGTAAAGAGCGACCAGATCGTTTACGGCAAGGGCGCCGTGCTTAGCGAGCAGGACAATGACGAGAAGTATACCGGCGGGACTGCCGCAAACCAGAACGTCGCAGGTGCGGCGGCGAACACTCCGGGAGGAGTTGCACCTACCTACCCCGCAGTTCAATCCGGACAGAAGACCGGCGCTTACCAGAACTCCGGCAGCACGACAAACTACAGCAACGATAAAACCGAAACCAGTACCGAGCAAGCGCAGGGCACAATACAGCGGCTCGCTGTAGGAGTACTTATAGATAACAGCATTCCTGTCTCCACAGTTTCGTCTATTCAAACTTACCTTGCCACGCTGGCCGGTGTCACTTCGGGCGATAATAGCCGAGCAGTCACCGTCCAGTCTGTGCCGTTCAGCAATGCAATCGCTACCAAGGAATTGGCTGAAGTCACCACAGAGAACAACTCTCAACGCACCGACTTGTTGATCAAAGCGGCTGCCGTCCTGGGCTTCGTCGGGGTGCTCCTCTTCATCTTTATGCGGTCGCCCGGCGCCAAACGCAGCGATCAGGCGCTGGCTGAACTTCCCAGTTACGAACCCCGTGAGTTCTTGATTACTGGTGATCCGAATAACGACAATATTCTCACGGAAGGGCCTGTTCGTCTTGAAGACGTGCTTGACGAAATGCCGGAACCTGAACGACGTAGCACTCGCCGCAGGGCCGCGATCCCTGAGATCCAAGAGCACCAGGACGTGAAGCTTGAGAGCATTCGTGACATGATCCACTCACAGCCTCAATCGGTTGGACTGCTTCTCAAAGGCTGGATGTCCGAAGAGTCAGGAGTATAAATTGTGGCGATAAGAACGGCAACACTGAGTAATAAACAGAAGGCAGCCATGCTCCTCGTGGCGCTCGGTCCGGACAGCTCTGGAAAAATACTCGAAACCCTGACGCAAGACGAGGTCGAGGCGCTTACTCTCGAGATCGCGCGAATGGGCAAAGTGAATTCGGAAACACGCGAAGTCATTATCGAAGAGTTCTATAACCTCTGTGTCGCACAGGATTTCATCGCGGAAGGCGGTGTCGAAGCGGCGCGGGAAGCATTGGCGGCTGCATTTGGCGATGACCGAGCGGACGCTATCGTCGGACGCGTACTACAAGCTCTCCAGGTGATGCCGTTCGACTTTGTCAAACGAGCAGATGCCAGCCAGATCGTCGCCTTCATTCAAAACGAACATCCTCAAACTATCGCCCTGATCCTTGCTTATCTTTCGTCGGCTCAAGCGGCGAATATCCTTCAAAGTCTGCCCGGCGAAATCCGAGCTGACGTCGCTCAAAGAATAGCGACACTCGACAAGACTCCTCCCGAAGTTATTCGAGAAGTCGAGCGGGTTCTAGAGCGCAAACTCTCAGCGGTCGTCGAGCAAGACTTTTCTCATGCCGGCGGCGTGAAATCGCTGGTAGATGTCCTGAATTATGTCGATAGAAGCACGGAGAAGACTATCCTCGAATCTCTTGCCGAGACAGCTCCCGAAATAGCAGAAGCAGTCAAGAAGCTCATGTTTGTATTTGAAGACATTACTCTGCTTGACGATCGTGCCATACAGCTCGTTTTGAAGGAAGTTGATGCCAAGGAGCTTGGTATTGCTCTCAAAGGAGTTGGCGAAAACGTTCAGCTACGAATCTACAAGAATATGTCGGAGCGCGCTGCAGCCATGCTAAAGGAAGATATGGAATATATGGGACCAGTTCGCTTGCGAACCGTCGAGGATGCACAGCAGCGTATTGTCAACATCATCCGCAAGCTGGAAGAATCGGGCGAAATAACTGTCGCACGAGGCGGCGGAGAAGAAATGATTGTATAAGCAAGGAAACTCCAATTTTTGGGAGGGACTTCCGGCTCTTGACAAGCCTCGGTCTGCATCTATCCCGAAATATGAATATGAGCCGGCGCTAGCTGAAGTGGAAGCGCAAGCAATTCTTCAGCGGGCACGAAGCGAATCTGCTGAGTTACTCGCGGATGCAAAAGCGACAGCGAATGCGCTGCGGCTTTCGGTAAATGAGGAATGTGAGTCACTCAAATCGGCAGCGATCGAAGCCGGAACACGCGAAGGTTATGAATTGGCAAAGCTCGAGATACGACAAGAGCTGGACGCTGCATTTCAACAGCGTGTTGAAGAACTCAACAGCGACTTACAGCTTTTAATCGACTCGATAGCAACTCAGCGAAAAGAACTATGGGAAAAGACCGAACTTGACGTCGTAGCGTTCGTCATGGAGATGGCCAAGCGGGTTGTTAAAGTTGAAGTCCAGCAGAACCCAAAAGTTGTAGGTGAGATGATCCGACATGCTCTTCGTCGCGTTGCCGACAAGGAAAACATTCGAATACGAGTCTGTCCTGACGAGCTTGAAGGTGTGCGAGCCGATCGGAAGGATCTTCTCTTAGTGCTTGACGGCGCACGCAACCTGGAAATAGTAGATGACCGCAGAATCGGTCGCGGCGGCTGCGTCGTTGAGACAAACGCAGGAACTATAGATGCAAGGATCGACACTCAGTTTGAACAAATTGCTGACAAAATAGGATTGACGGATAGCTCACGAGAGGCATCAGAATGATAGACCAATCACTGCTCATCCCTCCGCCGCCAGTCAACCTCAATCGCTTTCGCGAAATGGTGCGAAAGCTCGACTCTGTCCGCTGCAACGGCATTGTGACCCAGGTAATTGGTCTTGTCGTCGAGAGCACGGGGCCATCCGCTCAAATTGGTGAAATCTGTAATATTCACTACAGCCGCAGCAAGCCCCCAATGCGGGCCGAGGTAGTTGGGTTTAAATCTAATCGCGTACTTTTGATGCCGCTCGGCGACATGGTGGGCATTCGAGCCGGCGCGGAAGTCGTCGCCACCGGCCATACGCATCAAGTCACTGTGAGCGATGCGCTGCTCGGTCGCGTATTAGACGGTTTGGGCGATCCCATGGACGGTAAACCGCTTTCTCGCCCGCTCCACCAGAAGCTTTACGACGTTAACGCCACTCCTCCTAATGCGCTCACGCGCCGTAGAATTACCGAGCCTATCACCGTGGGTGTACGCGCGGTCGATGGACTTCTCACAATCGGAAAAGGCCAACGCGTCGGCATCTTCGCTGGATCGGGGGTCGGAAAAAGCACATTGCTGGGCATGATCGCGCGGAACACGACGGCGGATGTGAATGTCATCTGTCTCACCGGCGAGCGAGGACGAGAAGTTCGTGAGTTCATCGAGGAGGATCTGGGACCAGAGGGATTGAGAAGAAGCGTCGTAATCGTAGCGACATCCGATCAGCCTCCGTTGGTTCGGCTCAAGGCCGCCTTTATTGCCACCACCATAGCCGAGTATTTTCGTGATAACGGAAAGGACGTCATGCTGATGATGGACTCCGTTACCCGCCTTGCAATGGCTCAACGTGAAGTTGGATTGGCGGTTGGCGAACCGCCGGCGACACGCGGTTATACGCCTTCAGTATTCGCGCTCCTTCCTCGTTTGCTTGAACGCTCGGGTACCAGCGACCGCGGAACGATCACCGGCCTCTACACAGTCTTAGTAGACGGCGATGACATGAACGAGCCGATTGCCGATACTGTCAGAGGAATTCTGGATGGGCATATCATCCTCAATAGGTCGCTCGCCGCGTTAAACCACTACCCTGCAATCGACATCTCCGCATCCGTTTCACGAGTCATGCCAAAAATTACCGATCAAACGCATCGCGACCTGGCCGGAAAACTCCGCAACGTTCTTGGCACCTATAAGGAGGCCGAGGACCTGATTAATATCGGTGCGTATGTCGACGGGTCTAATCCGCGAATCGATTCGGCGCGAAAGAACATTGAGAAAGTGACGACGTTTCTAAAGCAGACAGTCACCGAAAAATGCGATTTTGCGGAAACTCTGAACTCTTTAAAGGAGATATTCGCCGATGAAGCGGTTTCAGTTTAGGCTGCAATCGGTGCTTGAGCACAGGCAGCGCAAGGAGACGATCGCTAACCTCAATTTCGCCCAAGCACAAGGACAACTTATGGTTGCGCAAAAAATGCTGAGCGAACTTGAAGAAATAAGGGATTCGATCATCGCAGAAGTTAGTGAGCGACGCCTTTCCAGCGACTTCGATCCGACCGAGCTCCATCTCTATCACGAGTATTTGAAGAAGATCAAGCAGTGCTTGAACGACCAGCTAATCTATGTCAACGATCTCTCTTCAACTGCAGAAGCACTGCGACTGCATCTTGTCGGCGCGTCCCAAGAGCGCCAGGTGCTCGACCACATGAAGTCGAAGGCGGAATCGCTTCACCAGCAAGAATATCTCAGGTCGGAGCAAGTTACAAGCGACGATCAAGCATCGGTGCGCCGTCAATATATGCGCACCCAAGCAGGGCAGGAGTAAATTAATGGATATATCGGCAATACAGTCCCGGATAAGCGCGATCCAATCACGTATAGATCAAATTAGCGACATCACACAATCGGACGCTGCACCTGCATCTGCATTCCCAGATACTCTGGCCGCCGCTCAGGTTGGCTCCGCCCCAAGTGCTTCGGTTGTTACTGCGCCTGACGGTGAAGCCGTACGACCACTGTCGTCGGACGATCTTAATATCACCCACTCATCCAGTCTGTCTGACTCGGCTCTCAATCCTCTCGTTAACGATGCTGCATCGAAATACGGAGTTGATCCTGCTGTTGTCAAGGCGGTCATACAGACCGAATCGAGCGGTGATCCGACTGCAGTGAGCCGTGCCGGAGCATTGGGGTTAATGCAGCTCATGCCAAGTAATGTTGCCGAGAGCAAAGTTAGCAATCCGTTTGACCCGGCCCAGAATATCGATGCCGGAGTGGCGCAGTTGAGCGGTTATTTGAAGAAGTACGACGGCAATTTGGATCAGGCTCTTGCCGCATATAATGCCGGTCCGGGCGCAGTTGAGAAATTCCACGGCGTCCCACCATATACAGAGACTCAGAACTATATTAAGAAGATCAATGGACTTCTCGAACGTTAAGTTGAACTATCTATGAAAATCGCTATTGGCTTTATCGCCGTTCTTGTCGTACTGGTTGGCGCTGTATACGGCCTTGCACGAGCACACGTGCTTCCCCTTCAGGGATTGGCAAAGTCGTCTCCTGCAGCAAAGAATCTTCTTTTATCAATGAAGCTAATCATGCCCGACGCACCTAAATCTAAGCCGAAGACTTTAGCTGCTGCTATACCGGACCCACTGGCAGCTCAGAAAGCTCAACTAGCCCAGGAAGAGGCCCAAGTAGTCGCCGAGAAGGCGTTGCTCGACCGTAAGATCGCGGCGACTCCTTCAGCACCCCCGGCAGCACCAACACCGGCTTCGCCGCCAATTACGGTAACTGCATCTAAACTAGTCGAAATCTACGAGGCAATGGGCAGCGATGATTTGGCGACGCTCTTTGCAAAAGAGCCTGATTCCGCAGTTGTCTCAGCTCTGATAGCAATGGATTCGAAAAAGGCGGCAAAGGCGTTGGCGGCCCTTCCATCGGATCGCGCCGCTAAAATCACAGCTTTAATGAATCAAGCCATGGCCACGGCGCCGAATAGCCAGACACCATCAACGTCTTAACACGCGAACGCTCGCCGCTCTTCATCTGTACGCTGCCGGTGGAAATCTTGAGCAAGTTTGCAATAAAACGACAAAGAGCAGCATTAGCTGCATCTTCGACGGGCGCAGCTGTCAGCCGAACGTATAACATATCGTCGTGCCATTTGATCACGCAGTTCGATGACGATCGGGGAGTAACGCGCACTCGCAATGTCCTGGCGACGTCCGATGCCACCATCACCGCTGAACAATCAACGCAAAACTCAAATAGACGGTGAAGTATGCGTAGGAGTTCTGCAGAAAATGTGCGAACATACTTGGAGCAAGTGACTTTCTCAGGTACGCCATCCAGGAGAAAACCATGCCCAGCGCCGCGAGACTGAGCGCTTCAGCGACTCCAACAGGATGAATACCTCCAAACATCAAACCCGTAATCAAGCAGGCATAAACAGGTCTAAAGCGCAGCAGCAATGCATTGAGGAGGACGCCACGAAAGAAGGTCTCTTCAAAAAAAGGCGCCGCGACTGCAGCCAGACTATACAGGGCAATACGCGACACGGTATTTGGAGCGAACGACAGCATTGGCAACGCGGGGTTTTCCGGCGCGGGCAGCTTGTGGAAAAGGTGCTGTGAAACAAAGCCGACACCCAGCAAAAGTACCAGTGAAGCTCCCCACCCCAATGCCCCATAAATGATGCTTTTCAGTGCTCCTTTACTAGACAATCCGAGCTCGTCCGCTAAAGAAGCTCCGACTTTCTTAGCTTTATACGATAGATATAAAAGGGCAAGTCCGCTCGCGCCAAGATAGCTTAATAAGGCGAAACCAATATTCAGATAGATCAAGTCCAGCTGAGAAATCCGCATCAACTGACCATGAGGAATAAGCTGCGTGAGCAGTCCGAGAACAGTACCTATTCCTGTCAGTAGCAGTAGATAAACGGCAAAGCAGTCCAGCAGGTCCCCCGCCCGCAACTTACGATCTTTATTTGGAATACGTTCTTTAATCGGCACAACGAAACGATCGAACACATTGGTAGATTGCAAGATAACAGCATGATCTTCTTCGATCTGCGCCGGAACTTTTAAGACTACGCTTAAGAATCCGATCCAAATTATCGCACCGAGCGTGAAAAGCATCATCACCAGAAGGCCAAGCGCCGTTAACGCACCGGTTGACACCAGAGAATGCCTGACCAGGTTGTCTTGCAAACGTTTAGCCTGAGCGTACGCCCCCGCGCGGAGGCAGATTTCTTGTCGCGCGATCGACGCATAGAAAAGCAGTGTCGGAAAACTATTCAACTCGTCAAGTCGGTCATGCAGTTGGTCCGGTGGAATCCTGTCCGAACTGAAGACCGAAGTCCAAAAAGACTGCTCCCTAATAATCTGCTTTGCGAATCCCGGCTCTTCCTTTTCAGCGGCAGCGTAGGCTGCAAGCGGAGACGACAACCCAAGATGCTTACCGTTGCCCGGAATACCTTCAAGTGGCGGGATCGACACAAGATCACGCAACAATATCACGCGTCGCGCAAAGTAAATCGAATCCGGATGGTCACTAAGAGCGTTCAAAGAAGTGTCTAATGAACCTTCGATAGCAGAATGAAAATCCGAAAGGGGAAACTGCGAATGCCCTTCCGACTTTTTCAGCTCAGAACTCGAAAGTAGTGCCGACATCGGCGACTGTTGAAGCCATGAATCGACATAAGCGATTTTGACTTCATTGTCTATCTCGATAAGCTTTTCGAAGGAATCGGTCGAAACGGATTGAGAAGCGGACGGGTGGCGGGCATTGAAAGCCTTTTCGAGTACTCCCTGCCCGTTATTGACTATCAACTGAGAGACAACGGTCACCGCAATGAGGACGATTGACCATGTTGAGAAGCGATCGAAAACATCGTCCTGATGCGAATACATGCGATTTTCGTTGTGATTCGACTGTGGTTCGATTGACACGAGCTATGGGCCAGTCGCCGCAGGCATTGCATCAATTACGTGTTGAATTTCGTCGAGGTTATGCAGAACGACAGCGTCAGCTGGATACTTGTCGTGCAGTTTCTTCCAAACGGCCAGCGCCTCCTGGGGCTGATTGTTTTTTTCATACGAGTGTGCAAGCATCTTCCAGTCGTTGAATCCGCCGTCTGGGGCATTGGCGGCACTGTGGAACGCAGTGACGGCATCTGGATAATCTTTCAAAGTGTTAAAGTAAAAAAAACCCAGATTAAACCACATATACGAACTTAACGGATTGCGTGTCGTTCCAAGCCGATAGTACTTTTCAGCCTCCGCGTTATTTCCCATCGATTCCATCAGCCAACCGCCTGTGGAATAGGGCTCGACGAAATGCGGGTCCGCCTCGGTCATTACCCTATCGAGGGCGATAATCCTTGGATACTCACCCCGATGCCACCAATAGTCGGTGCGACTCCACAAGTTATCCACAACGGCGGATGTTATTCCATCTACCTGAGTTTTACTTACGCCCTTCGTGTCCATGTTTGTTGAAGCGCAGTGTCCAGAAGAACAAACGGCAAGCAGGGTCAGCATCGTGCCAATAAAGGCGGTTTTCATTCATGCATTATACCAATCCGTCGACCGCTGAAGCATTGTTGGTTCGAACATCTATTCGGAAAGCATATCTGCTGTATCGGACACACTCCGAGAGTAGCGATTGACCAGGTTTCGTTGACACCTGTTAGTAGTAACAGCTATAATCACACATTGCCTGATTGCCAAAGGAAAGCCTCGTATTGACGAATCCTCGCTCATCCCTCTGCGCCCTGATCGCTGTCTGCCTTGCCTCTCTATCCTATATGTCGATTTTCTGTGGGCCAGCATCAGCAGATGCCGACTCGCGGATCTCTGCCGCGTACACTGCTTGGGACGACTACTATTTCTATGCGGCGTTCGAGGTGAACGACCACAATGTTATATCGACTAACAGAACACCGATTTCTCAGCCGCAAGAAGACGACGACATCGAGATCTTCCTGAACACGCAGCCGTCCGATAGCGGCGATTTCCGAACTCCGACAACCTACCAGATGGCAATATCGGCTGGAAGCGGAGCGTACTTTTCGGTGGGAGACGGCGCCAAGGTACCTAAAGCTAAGCTGGTTCTCACATATAAGTATGCCGTCACTATTGACGGCACTCTGAACGATCCGTCCGACAACGATACAGGATTCACCGTCGAGCTCGCAATTCCCTGGCAAGAGCTTGGCCTGCAAGGCCCTCCTGCTCCGGGACAAACCTGGGGCTTCAATGTGATCAGTCGCAACCGTGAAAGCTTGGACGAACCTGCACAGAGCTTCGTGTCTCTGTCGGATCGGGTTGAAAGCCGAGACGATATTCAGAACCCGTCAAAATGGACTAAAATCGAGTTTATCTCTACGCTTGCGAACCAGACATCTGGGCCGAAACAAATATATTGTCCCCGAGTTACATCCGACACGACGTTTCCAGTGATTGACGGTGTCGTACGCGACGGCGAGTGGAATACGAATTTCGGTTACTCATTCGGCGACAAACTAATAGCCGGCGCCGCACCATCCCGCGATGACGAGCCCAATATTTCAGACTCGCCATTCGCTACAGCAGAGCAGCCGGTAATACGAACGCCCATGACAGCGGCCCCGCAGCCCGCTGCTCTATCAACACCGTCGGGTCCGGATTACACACTTTCGTTACCCGGCGGCGGCGAGGTACATGTCGGTAGGCTCAAACCCCCGCCGGTGCCTGTTTACGTCCCACCGGTCGCTCAAGGCGGCAGCGGACACCATAAATATCCAATCTATCCCGGCAGCGACACGAACCCGCTCGCAGCTAACTTACCGCCTGATACGGAGTTTCAGAATGTCTCGGGACCTGAAATCGATTCGAACGCGTCTCTCGCACTTACGGAACAGCGCTCTGTCTGTCCGCTGATCCTCGCACCTTATGTGTACAACTATCCCAATCAGATACCACCGGAAACTCTGCTGGACCAGCCAATCGATGGTCTTGGGCCTGCTTTCGGCGGCAATAGAGCGCAGTGGCACGTTAATCAGTTAGCCGACGCGCGTCGATCGGGAATCGATGTACTCCTTCCAATCGTTGACCCTTCAGATCCAGGTTCAGCCGCAGGACTCGCCGCGCTTGTCGAAGCGATGAAGGAGTTGAAGGCTGCCGGACAAGACTATCCTTTGTTGGGCGTCAAGACAGCTGGCTCCGATGTACTCGCTTCGGTTCGAGAATTTCTGACGATCGTTCCGGAAGAGTTTCGCGCCGAGATCGTCCTACCAGACAAAGAGTTTAACCAGCCGGCGTTTATCGTGGTCTCGGACACCCTTCCGGACGTTGCAGCTGTGAAGAAGTTGGTAGAGGACGAGTTCGATAGTTCCAAGACGGTGTTGGTCACAACGCCGGCCGGGCGTGACTACCTTCGAATTACAACTGTTTCTCCTGGAGGCTATGACAAATCCAGCAGTCTGACGGCACGGTCCGATACCGCGACTCTGCTAGCAGCGTGGCATAAGGTAATCACCGACGATCCAAATTGGGTATATGTCGACTCTTGGAACGATTTTGAGCATGGAACGGAGATCGCCGCTTCGAGGCAGTACGGCGAACAGTACGCCGACCTAACCCGTATTTCCGCGCTTCGATGGTCTGGTGCGGACGAATGGGACGCCAAGTACCTACAAAACGATATTCCAACGCTGATTGCACAAAAGACGATCTACACCGTCTCCGTACGGGTTGAGAACAACGGTTCAATCCCGTGGCGCGCAGGCGAAGGTTATTCACTGTGTTACCGGTGGTACAAAGACGGACGGCTATACGATGATAGCGCGCCGCGTCTCCCGATTCCGACCGACATCTATCCAGGACAAAGTACAACTGTACGGGTAGGAGTTCTAGCCCAAAATTCGTTCGGTAAGGACATCGAACCAGGCCGCTATACGCTAGTGTTCGATATGGTACAGGGTCAGTCGCGTTGGTTCAGCTATGTCGGTTCACGCCCGCTGCGTGTTCCCGTGAGGGTCGAAGATCAGATTGACTCCCCGCAGGCCCAGCCTGTTGTAATCGGATCGACAACGCCGTCCATTCTGGACAATGAAGGAACCTACCAAGTTACACTTTCTATCCGGAACGAGGGACAGGAAACATGGACTCCCAAGAACTTTACCGTCACTCTCGACGGGAATACTGACGGTGCAGTCGGAACGCTATCTTCGACGATCTACCCAGGCGCGATCGGTAAAGTTACAACATCAATTAGACTCGGAGCATCGGCGGTTCCGGGCAGGATCGCGTCGCTTATCTGGCAAATCAAGACTCCCGGTAAGGAGACAAAGTGGATTGAATATCCTTACGTGGTCTCGCATGATCTCGGCGCGTCGTTCGCAATCAATGACGTCCCGCGAACCGTTAAAACCGGCTCGCTAACTTCGTCCAAGATCGCAATTTACAACCTCGGCCCTTACACCTGGAAAAAGTCATCCTGGAAAGTAGCCTACGAATGGCGCTACCTTGACGGAGTAATCGCAGAGTCTGGTGATGCTGCATCGGCTCTCGACACCGACATCGTCGCAGGCACCGAAAGCGGCGCCAGCATCACATTCAAGGCTCCGGATTATCCAGGTCGGTATCAATTGATTCTGAGCGTGCTTTCGCCGGAGGGCGCAAATACGTTAACCGACCGGCCAAGCCGCGGCACAGCGATCCTAACGATGATCATCTCAGTCGTTCCGGACAAGAGCGCCGACGCGCAACAGGTCGATCTCGTCAAATTCTTCACCGGAAATGGAATTGACTTTGAGACGAATCAGCAGTCAGGTGACTTTGATGGCAAAGGAGACGCACTTCCTGGGGAATTCATGCCTCCAGATGCAACGTCTGAGCTCAATGTAAACCCGATACTGGTTGGCAAAGCAGGTCCGCCCGACTATCCTTCTGGTTATTACTCTTTCGAATCGGGATCCGGTCAGTCATCGAACCATCGCGTCTCCTTCCTCTATGGAGTCAAAAACGGCTATAACATCATCGAATCGAAAGGCCAGACAATCGATCTACCAGGTGGTGATTGGAGAGAGGTGCACATTCTAGCCGCATCGACCGGCGACTCGGCTGTAATACCCGCGCAGTTCGTCTTGGGATACCGCGAAGGTGACGAAACCGTTACCGTGCCGGTTGCAAACTGGACAAAATCACCCGATCCGTCCACGGCCGAAGTCGGACTGAAGCTACCATACGAATTAAATCAGGGCGCGATCGTACCCGACAGCGCAGTTTTCTTAGGCGACTATAAACTTGCCGTCGACGACGTGAAGCATATCCAGCGGATCACGCTTCCCTCTGACGCGAAGATAAAGGTCCTCGCCATCACGGTCGAAAGGTAGTTCGCTTTGAGCTGGTTCTACACTGAAGAGAAGATCGCAAATCTCCTGTCAGCAGTCGAGAGAGCTATGGTTCGAAGCCGCAGTCCGGTCGAGGAGATCAAGTTCAGCTCGGCAGGACACGGAATAGAAGCATCGCTATCGGAGTTCGACGACTCAGACTGGGAAACATTGCCGCCTGACCTGCAGTGGGGCAACCGCAGCGAAGTTAATGTTTGGCTCAGGATGACGGTCGCCACAAGGACGGACTGGGCCGGTGACCGCCTTGTACTGCACGTCCGTCCTGAAGACTGTGAGATTCTGGCTTATGTAGATGGACGACGCGTGCAGGCGTTCGACGGCTATCATCACGAGATGATCATTGCAGACAGCATTGAAACCAATCCAGTCATATACACCATCGCCCTCGACGCTTACAGCGGTCTGCCAAGCACATCTTCTTCAAACCCCTACTTTTCGACCGCGCCGGCGCAAAACCACCGTCTCGCAGAAGCCGAGATATGGCGCGTCGAATCGACAGCTTACAAGCTCTATTACGATTTGCGCTTTCTGCTCGGCGCCTATCGCAGTCTGGACAAAAACGGACGAGATTTCAGCGAACTTGCCGATTCGCTAGCAGCCGCCGTAGATCTGCTCGACTTCCGAAAAGGCGAGACCAGCAAGGAGTTTTATCGCAGTGCATCCATGGCGAGCGAGTTGCTTCAAACCAGGATTTTCAACAGGGGCGCCGGATCTTTTGCGCCTACCCTCTGGTCAACCGGGCATGCGCATATCGATACAGCCTGGCTGTGGCGACTCGATCACACTCGCCAAAAGTGCCAGCGAACTTTTAGTACAGCGATCGAAATGATCAAGCGATATCCTGACTACAAATTTACTTGCTCCCAGCCTCAGCAGTACGAATACATCAAGGAAGACAATCCCGCCCTGTTCGCCCAAATCAAAGATGCGATTGCTTCGAGCCGATGGGAAACTGTCGGCGGAATGTGGATCGAAGCCGACTGCAACGTGACTTCCGGCGAAAGTCTGGTCCGACAGTTCCTCTATGGTCAGCGTTTCTTCGAGAAAGAGTTCGGCTCTCGAAGCGATGTCGTCTGGCTTCCGGATGTTTTCGGCTATTCAGCTGCATTTCCGCAGATAATTAAAAAAGCGGGAATGAAGTACTTTATGACCATTAAGATATTTTGGTCACAGATCAACAATCCACCTTATCAAACATTCCTTTGGCGAGGCCTTGACGGCACCGACGTCCTCACACACTTTTCTCCGCTAGGCGATTACAACGCTGTCATGAACACCGAACAGCTATTCAAAACTTGGAACACTTACAAGCAGAAAAACCTCAGTGACAGTGTCATCTACATTTATGGATATGGNNAGGACCGACCTACGAGATGCTGGAGACCGCGCAGCGGGCGAAAGACTGTTTTGTCACGCCAAAAGTTAAACTGTCTACAGCACAAGCCTTTTTCGAGGATCTTGAGAGGCAGGTTTCAGAGAACAAAGAGCTGCCGATCTGGAACGGTGAACTCTACCTCGAGTACCATCGCGGCACTTATACTACGCAGGCGAAAAACAAACTCGCCAACCGTCGCAATGAGGTACTTTATCAGACTGCCGAACAGCTCTCATGCCTCAATCTCCTTCATACGGGCGGCGATTATCCGATCGATGAGCTTAATCGAGGCTGGAAGCTCATATTGCTAAATCAGTTTCACGATATCATCCCGGGTTCTTCCATTCACGAAGTTTACGAGGACAGCGCGCGCGATTACACCGTAATCCAGGCGATCGGCGCCAAAGCTGTAGAGATGGCGATTACTCCACTTGCTCGATCAATCTCGTGCGAACCAGGCTCAGTAGTTGCTTATAACCCATTGTCCTGGAACCGTGAAGACATCGCCTTCGTCCCGGCAAAGTACGGCGTTGCGGGGCAAAAGGTGACTAGCCTTATAGGAGAAGAAGGTACGCTAACGCCGCTGGCAGGAAAGATTGGGCCGCTGACGATTACTGCAATCACGTCCAAGTCAGGAGATGCGCCATCCACTCTCTCCGCTTCGCCAACGCAGATCGAGAACAAATTCTTCAAAATCATATTCGACGGTAACGGTGAGATCTGCTCCCTTGTCGATAAGCGCGTCGGCCGTGAAGTAATCGATTCAAGCTCCTATTGCAAAGGTAATTCTCTCATTACCTTCGAAGACCGTCCGATGAAATATGAAGCATGGGACATCGATATCTACTATTCGGATAAGCCCTATCCAATCACAAACGTTGACAGCATAACCGTCATCGAAAGCGGTCCGATCCGCGCGGGGATTGAGATAATTCGAATTTTGCGTGACGGAAATGAGTCGGTGATTAGACAGCGGGTACTCATTTACGCCGACTTTCCTCGTATCGATTTCGAGACCGAGGTCGACTGGAAAGAGTCGAAAACCCTCCTAAAGGCGGCTTTTCCCGTTACGGTCAATTCACTTCGCGCAACGTACGACATACAGTTCGGCTCCATTGAGCGGCCGACGCACTGGAATACCAGTTGGGATTGGGCTCGATTCGAGGTTTGCGGTCAAAAATGGGCTGATCTTAGCGAAGGGGACTACGGGATTTCGCTTTTGTCCGACAGTAAGTACGGCTGGGACATTCGCGACAACGTCATGCGACTGACCCTGCTTCGGTCCCCAAATCATCCCGATGCGACTGCAGATATTGGTATCCATCACTTTACGTACTCTCTCTACCCTCACTCCGGAGACTGGCGCGCGGCCAAAACTGTGCAGAGAGCTTACGAATTGAACGTGCCTTTGAAATTCGGCGCCAGCGATGCCAACAATGCACCTTTAGTTCCATCGCTGTCACTCGTTTCTGTCAATCTGCCTAATTTGATTATCGAGACGGTTAAGAAGGCAGAAGACGAGAACGCAATGATCATTCGGCTTTATGAAGCATACAATCAACGAGGCGAAGCAATACTTTCCTTTACCTCTAAAGTAATATCGGCAGAGTCGGTGAACCTGATGGAAAGCGTTCCGGACGGTCCAAATCCAGTGATCGCAGGGAATGATTTGACATTTACTTTCAACCCTTTCGAGATCAAAACATTTAAGGTGAAACTCGGAGTTGGCTGATCGAGCGCCGAAACCTGAGCGTAAACTTCAACTTAGCCCGACGCGCATAGCTACTTATCTCGCTTGTCGAGTGATGTATAAGTATGACTACATCGAAAAAATCGGTAAGTTCTACCACAAGTCCCGTCCGGGTAATTCGTTCGGTGCAACGCTGCACCAGGCGCTCCAGCAGTTTCATGAAGCCGGGGGAAGCGCCGCAGAAAATGCGTCAGACCTTACCTCACGGGCAATGACTTCCTGGCGATCCGCAGGCTTTACTGACCAACAGGAAGAAGCAGCCCACAAAGAACTGGCCATTGAAGTGCTGCAGAAATACCATGTTTTGGCGATGGAAAGAGTCGATCTTACTCGCGTTTTTCTGTCAGAAAAGATGCTTAAATACGATATGGGCGCCTTTATCCTGTCAGGCCGAGTTGATCGCATCGATGAGTACGTCGCGGACGGCACACTGGAGATAATCGATTATAAAAGCGGACGGATGGAAGTGACGGACGATCAGGTTCGCTCCGCGCTTGCAATGTGTATTTACCAGCTGCTCGCAAAACGACTGTACCCAGAGCGGCGTGTTTTCGCTACTATACATGCGCTGCGCAGTGGAGCCACTGCGTCGGCCGAGTTGACTGCAGAAGAACTGAACGTTTGGGAGGACGAGATCAAGGGCATTGCTCTTGAGATCATCGAAAAAGACTGGTCGGCGATCCGCCCGGTCTACCTTCCCGACACCTGCCCCACCTGCGACTTTCTTTCACGCTGCGATCGGTACTGGAAGGCCGCACGCAGAATGGATTAGTTTCACTCTTCGTCCTCAAACAGCCCGCCCGCCCGAAGAGACTTCGGAATCTTTACTCCAAGGTGCTCATATGCCGACCTTGTCGCTACGCGACCTCGTGTAGTTCGCTGTACAAAGCCCTGCTGCATCAAGTACGGCTCATAAACATCTTCGATCGTATCGCGTTCTTCACTGAGAGCTGCAGCAAGAGTTTCAATACCAACCGGGCCTCCGTCATATTTTGCTATAATCAGACGCAAATATCGGCGGTCGGATTCGTCCATACCCTTGTTGTCGACATCCAGCATCACCAGCGCCGCATCCGCGATCTGACGTGTAATTGTGCCGTCCCCGCGTACTTGAGCAAAGTCGCGGACCCGGCGCAGCAATCGGTTTGCGATACGCGGCGTTCCACGAGACCTTCTTGCAATTTCGTACGCGCCGCCTATATCGATTGGGACATCTAAAATCTCCGCCGACCTTATGATGATCTTCTGCAGATCTTCCGGTGCATAAAACTCGAAATTCACCACGATTCCGAAACGGTCGCGAAGCGGAGATGAGAGAAGTCCAACACGCGTCGTCGCTCCGACCAGTGTAAATCGAGGAATATCGATCTTGATCGATCGCGCTGATGGGCCCGCACCAATGATGACATCGACCTGATTGTCCTCCATTGCAGGGTAGAGGATCTCTTCGACCATCCGGTTGAGTCGATGGATCTCATCTATAAAAAGGACGCTGCCTTCTTCGAGATTCGTCATGATAGCGACAAGGTCGCCTGCCTTCTCAATCGCCGGTCCAGACGTGCCACGAACCGGAGTACCCATCTCGTTTGCAATTATGTTCGCTGTGCTGGTCTTGCCAAGTCCAGGCGGTCCGTACAGCAGTACGTGATCGAGGGGCTCACTACGTCCCTTGGCCGCGAGAATAAAAAGACCCAGGTTCTCCCTGAGCTTCGGCTGCCCGATAAACTCCCGAAGGAAGCGCGGTCTCAAGCTGTACTCACCGGAGTCGCCGCTGTCATCAAAGTCCGGGGAAGTCATCCGCTCACTCATAAAACAAATTGTACCAGACACGAACTCATGTTCGATCGGCTTTCATTGACATTGGGAAGATGTTGGTTGTTGCTCATTGCTCAATAATCTGGGTCGCGCGAAGCGCCGATCCTGAGCCGCTGTCCCAACCCGTAACCTGGATAGACTGCCCTATGTGTAGCATAGTCACAGTTTCAGCGCCAATGCAATCCTCGCTCAAGACGATATGTTTCGACCGAGCCGGGCTAAGGGCAGTGCACACTCCTAGGTCGTCGGTAACGTCCTCGGCTGAAAGGTAAAAGTCACCGAGGCGGTTTGGATATGTTACGACCGTTCCGGTAAGAGTCATGAGCGGCGATCTCCACCCTGCCCCAAGCTCTTCAAGATGAGAAAGGTGAGCACTATCGAGAGAGACGGCGTCGGAGCTAGCCCCCGATGCCAACAGGTCACTGAGATAGCTGGAGTTTTCACCTGGCAGGATGAAACCAAAGTGGCCGTGCTCATTGACTGCCAATGGGTTGAGATCGCCTGCGAAGAGATTTACCCTCTGTACCCCTGGCCATTGGCCCGCTGCTACGCGTATCAGAAAGGCTCGGACCTCATCGCTTCTCGGATAGATGCTTCCCAGCTCACATATCTGAAAGGGAGTACTTGGATCCACCTGACGCATGAATCGGTAATACCAATCGAAGGCGATCCTTGGCCGCAGCCAGGATGTCGCGTAGAGCGTACCCCCTATTCTGTCGTAGGCTCCTGGCTCGTACATACGGCGCAGCGTGAAGAGTTGCTTTGGGTTCTGAAGATAAGCCGTATTGATAAGCGGGCTAAAAACGAGTCGAACATTCTTCGGCATGTATGCACGAAACCATCGGACCGAGTTTCGATATTCCGTGATTTTGCAAGGATTGTTATATACCGAATACACGCTGTATTTAAGGTTAGACTCGGACGCGAAGCGCACCCATACCGTAATACCTTTGCTCGCGGCGTCGCCGAACACACTGCGAAGTGAAGCCATTTCTGGACCGTCGGTAAAGGCGCCGTAGCCCGACGGGCCTATCGGCTCGATTGCAATCGTGGGGTCGCCGTACTTGCTCGCTCGTACCAACCAGTGGTCCAGCGACGAATACCGTGCTTGCCAATTCGGCAAGCCGACGCCGAGGTAGTTCATGTCGGCAAGATCGACGCGATAGCAGCTCCTGACCGCGGCGCGATACTGCGCATAGGCGTAGTCACTGTCGAGGCTTTCAAGCGAAATGCTAGTAAATGGCATTGTCTCAGGGGCAAAGGCTCCGAGCGTAATGCGACCGAGGCGCGGCGCACAGTCAACATGTATCGGCAACGGCGGGGGAAGATTAGACTGGTTCGATTGGACGTAGGCCCTAGTGGGCCTGTGGAGGCATTGATAGTGAACGGCCAGGCCAATCGTCAGCAAAATCGAGATGCCGGCACATACGGCAACGATTCCGCCGATTGTCCGTCGATCAGCCAATATTCTCTGCTCCTACAGACTTGTGTCTTAGTACAGACGCTCCATGCAGCCGAATGCTTTCAGGCGAGCCGGTGATATCGTCCCAACCAACTGTTGAGGAACCGTAAATGTGTTCGGATCGCCGTCGCTGATAAACCGCCTATTAGGATGCTGTTGGAGGTATGTCAGCCAGAACAGGAGCGCAAATTTCTCGCTGCCCGGAATAATCCGCTGCAGTCGGTACGGATTGAACTTCTTGTCGATTGGTGACGGCGCCGGGCCGGCGCCTGCGAGAAGTGCGCAGATATTGTGATAAGTGACGCCGCCGGACGATCCGCTTATCACCAACTTCTGGTTGCGCGGAAAGACTCCGTAGGGAAGCGCCAAAGTATCGACGTTGTAACCAGGGACATTTTGCTGTATCAGCGCCTTCGCCTGAGCAAATTCCGCTTCAACTCTGCTGTCGGGCCAGCTTTTGATGCCGAGAAGATGGTGTATTGTGTGATTGCCCAATTCGAAGCCGTTTGCGGCAAGCCACTGCAACTTGGCCTGACTGTAGTCAGGCTGGAAGAAATAGTCGCTGTATCCCTTTCGGGGCAGAACGAAAAAAGTTGCTTTTAGGCTCCAGTCAGGATGCTCTTGATGCATCGCTTCCAAGACACCTACCGCGCAATCCGGCGTTATATTACCAGAATCGTCGTAGTCGACCTGTCCCGGCAACGCATCATCAAACGTCAAAACTACCGGTGAGAGTCCGGCAGGAACGTCGATATTACCGTGGAGCATATCTGAAAGTGAGATTGGGCGGTAGCCGAGGGAGTACAGCTTCTCCATGTCATTACGAAAATCCCCAATTCGATACTTGTAGCCGCTCACCTTTTCAGTATCAGGAACCAACTGATGGTACTCCAAAATCGGAATGTCACCCGCTTCGTTGGGCCGCACTGTTGCGAAGTCGACCGGAAGGGGCGTGCGTACGACTGGGCGCGGAGTCGGCGCGACAGTCGGCTGCGGTTTTGC
>PLAD01000205.1 GCA_003134215.1 Armatimonadota bacterium | reverse complement strand
GACACGGTAGAGCCCGTCATAGATATAGTTGACAAACTCCGTGCTTCCTTCGGTAGCGAACAACTCGCCTTCGGGGCCATAGAGGTGCTGCACCTGTCGGATTTGTGCACCGCTTTCGTCGAAGGACAGTGTGGAGACTTCCGGTCAGCCGGGGTGACATGGATGCTCGCTACGGTTTGCGCGTAGGCGCGATC
This sequence comes from Armatimonadota bacterium, assembly GCA_003134215.1. Lineage (GTDB taxonomy): Bacteria > Armatimonadota > Armatimonadia > Armatimonadales > Capsulimonadaceae > BOG-944. The sequence goes on along the minus strand of PLAD01000205.1, from coordinate 24,922 downwards.
GCATGTGAGAAGGGAAAAGAAGGACAGAGTGGCAAAGAACGCAAGTTTACTGACAAGACGCGATCGAAAAAAACCAAACGCGTTAGGACGCACGTGATTCCCGCCTCTCAGGATGAAGGGGGTTTCGCAACTATGACCTCAGCACAACAAAAAACGTCCGGCCAGGATTATTCCGGGCCGGACGCAGGAGGCTTTGGTTTTTCTTATTTCTTAAGCGCCTTGGAGTTGACGACGGTTTCGGCGACGGTCGATAGTTTTTCGTCGGTTGCTTTCTCTTCGTTGAGGGTCTGGTCGAGCAGGGAGACCGCTTCCTTGTCGCCGATATGCTTGGCGAAGGTCTTTACGGTTCCATACGCGGCGATTTCATAGTGCTCGATCCGCTGCGCGCCGGCAATTAACGCGGCATCGAGGACAGGGCCTGGCTTGCCTTCTTCCAAGGTCTCCTGGCCTTCGGCAATCAGGCCCTTCATCGCTTTGCAGGTTGTGCCCTCAGGGCTGTCGCCCAGTTTGCTGAAGATCTGCTCCAGACGGTGGGCATGCTCTTTGGTCTGCTCTAAATGAAGTTGAAAGCCTTCTTTCAGCTTCGGCTCGGTCGCCGCCGCCACCAGCTTGGGCAGCGCCTTAATAATCTGATTCTCCGCGCTGTAAAGATCGCGGAGCTGTTCCAAATAGAGGTCGTTAAAGTCGCTGAGCTCGTTTTTCGAGGCAGTCGTTGTCATGGTTTTCACACCTTTCACTGAACATTCGATGCGGGAAAACCCGCGCCAAAATATCATTCCAAAACGTAAAAACTTCTAAACCGGCCAATTCATCTATTTGCGATAGCCGACAATTTGACGTACCGTCTTGCCTTTTCCGATCGGCGCAGCCGGGCCGTTGCCATGCGAAACTCCGATCCGCTCTTCCTTGTCCTTGTCCGGCAGCGCCTTCGCAAGCACCTCGATCATATCCTCGACAGTTGTCAGGGTCTTTCCCGGAGTTTCCGGCAGCGGCATTCCGACACGGTCGGGATGAAACTCGTACTGGATATATTTCCGATTGAGCTGACGGATCGCTTCGGTGGTGAGGTGGGTTCCCTTAAACCGGATCTGGAGTGTCTTTTGCTCGGTGGCAATACTGCCAATCCGCAGATCTCTGCAGCGCAGACGCAGTCGAAGAAGCGAAAGGAGGTTCCAGACGGAGCGCGGCGGATCGCCGTACCGATCTTCCAGCTCCGCTTGTATTTCGGCGACATCCTCGGTCTTCCGTACCGCGGTCAGCTTCTTGTAGATCAGGATACGCTCGGCTTCCGACGGGATATAGCGGGTCGGGATATGCGCATCGAGCGGCAAGTTCACCGACGGCAGGACGAACTCCGCTTCCGCCGGCTCCCCCTTGAGTTCGTTGATCGCTTGAGACAGAAGCTGCGTGTACAAATCGAAGCCGACAGCCGAGACAGTGCCCGATTGTTCGGCGCCCAGGAGATTTCCAGCGCCTCGGATTTCCAGGTCTCTCAGCGCCACCTTGTAGCCCGACCCAAGCTCGGAGAAGTCGCGCAGCGCCGAAAGCCGTTTTTCGGCGATTTCGCTGAGAACCTTGTCGCGGCGGTAGAGAAGGTAGGCGTAACTCTGTACCGACGATCTGCCGACTCGCCCGCGAAGCTGATAGAGCTGCCCCAGCCCCATGCGGTCGGCATTGTCGACTACGATTGTATTGGTATTGGAGACATCGAGACCACTCTCGATAATGGTAGTGCACACCAGGATATCATATTCCTTGTGATAGAACTTGAGCATGACGTCTTCCAGCTCATGCTCGTGCATTTGCCCGTGCCCCACCCCGACCCGTGCATACGGCACCAGTCGGTTGAGCTTCTCCGCCATGTGGTAGATACTCTCGATCCGGTTCGAGACGAAGTAGATCTGTCCCCCGCGATCGAGCTCGCGCAGGACGACTTCGCGTACAAGTTCGTCGTCATATTCCCGGATATACGTCTTGATCGGCATACGGCCTTCGGGTGGATCGTTGATTAAGGAGAGGTCGCGTATTCCGGACAGCGCCATATGGAGGGTGCGTGGGATAGGAGTTGCTGTCAGTGTCAGCACATCGACCGCTTTCTTCAGCTGTTTGATCTTTTCCTTGTGAGTGACACCGAAACGCTGTTCTTCGTCGACAATCAGCAGGCCGAGATTTCCGGCCTTGACGTCCTTGGAGAGCAGACGATGGGTACCGACAACGATGTCGACCTTTCCCTCCTCCAAGTCATGGGTGATCTGCGTCGCATCGGATTTGCTGACAAATCGCGAGAGCATCTCGATCCGAACAGGATATGCGGCCATACGGTCCCGGAACGTATTCAGGTGCTGCTGTGCGAGGATCGTTGTCGGACAGAGGACAATCACTTGTTTTCCGCTGTTGACCACCTTGAAGGCCGCCCGCATCGCCACTTCTGTCTTGCCGAAACCGACATCGCCGCAGATCAGNNCAGGCGATCCATCGGCTGTTTCCTTTCGAGATCGCGCTTGATCTCGGTCACCGCCGCAAGCTGGCCCGCCGTCTCCTCGTATGGGAATGCCTGTTCCATTTCCTCCTGCCACGGCGTATCAGGGAGGCACGGAGGGCGGTGAGCGGCTTTTCTCGCCGCATAAAGCTTGATCAGCTCGGCGGCCATCTCGGCGACCTGCTTCTTTGCTGCGCGAGTCGCACGCAGCCACTCCCCGCTATTCAGGCGGCTGATGGTCGGCGAATCGGCATCGGAGCCGATATAGCGCTGCACACGGTCGACCTGATCGGTAGGCACATAGACCTTATCGCCGCCGGCATATTCCAGCAAAAGGTAATCACGGTCGGCGCCGTCGGTCCCTTTCAGCCGGGTCAGGCCGCAATACCGTCCGATCCCATGGTTGACATGGACGACATGGTCGCCGACACGCAGTTCCAGGTAACTTGCAATGCGAAGGCCGTCCTTAAAGCCCTGGCGGCGTTTGATCTTGTTGGATGTGGTCGAACCGAAGATATCGGCATCCGTGAGGATCATCAGGCCTGAATCGGGCAGTTTAAATCCCGCGCTGAGTGATCCGGTGAGGATAAAAAGTTCGCCGTTTACCGAGCCAGGCTTCAGCCGGCTGTCCGGAGATATCGCCAGGCTATGTTCGCGCATCAACTCACGAATACGGTCAGGCTGGCGCGTGACAATGACGCAGCGGAGGCGGTTATCCATCCAGGCGGACAGCGATTCGTAGAGCGCAGGCATCCTGCCCTGGAACGACTCAATTGGCGGGACAGCGACCACGATGTCGCGCTGCTGATGGATCCAGTCGAGCGGGCGGATCAAGAGAGAAAGCAGCAACGCCGAACGCGTTTCTAACGAGGCGTATTTCTGAAGCCTGGTGAAGGCGGCATGAGTTGGAATGTCGGCGCGAAGCCATTCGCCGCGGGTCGCGCGAGTCAGGACAATTTCGGCGGCTTCTTTTTCCCACTGATCCCAGCGCGCCTTTGCCTGGTGCGGCTCATCGACAATCAATTGATCGAAGTCAGAGAGAAAATCCAGCGCACAGGTCTCCTCGGGGTAGAGGTACGGCAGATAGCTCTCCGCCTGATCGAAGTACGTGTGGTGCGAAAGGTTGACGATATCGCCGGAGACTCTCTCTTCCAAATGCGCTGCGTGATCCTCGCCCTTCTTTTCGTGGTTATGTTTCAGGATCGCCTTGACCCGTACGGGCAAGTCTTCGTGAATCTTCTTGATCGCTCGGCCGACCAATGCGTCGTCGTCAATCGGAATCTCACGAACCGGCTTGATTACCACCCCTTCGATCTTGCTGCTCGACCGCTGCGTCTCTGAATCGAAAGTGCGGATCGATTCGATATCGTCACCAAAAAAATCGATACGGATCGGCTGGCTCATACTGCCCGGAAAGACGTCGATCAGGCCGCCGCGCTGCGTCCACTGTCCTACAAGCTCGACCGACTCAACCCGTTCGTAGCCGAGCGCCATCAGCGACGCCAATACTTCGTTGACGTCACGCGTCTCGCCCACATTCAGTTTAAGCTCACGCTTACGCAAAGCATCGGCTGGCGCAGTCCGCTGCAGGAACGCAGCGATCGCGCCGACGACCACGCGGCAGCGGCCATTGAGAATCTGATCGAGCGCATCGATACGCCGCCCAATGAGCGCATAATCAGGAGAACCTTCCGTATACAGCAGCGTATCGGATGTGCCGGGAAGAAGAGCGATATCGTTTTCGGGAATTCCGAATTGAATGAGGTCGGTTGCAAGACGTTCCGCTTGATCGGGCGTATAGGCAATCAGCACGGTCTTCCGGTTCAAATCCCGCAGAAGCTGGGAAACGAAGAAACCTTTGGCAGGTGCAGAAACGCCCTCAAGTTGAATGATCCGAGCACGATCGTTCTTGATCGTATCACGCACTTCCCGGTACTGTTTAACGTCCTGAGCAAGCGCTGACAGCGGCGTGAGATCCATGTTACCTATTTCTTTCATTAAGAGCGAATTACGAACATTCGTTCTTTTTACGAGCACACGACATTGAACAAGCCGTGACGACTTCAGTCGAAGCCTGTTACTAACAAACCCATCGATTATACCCGCAGCACCAGGGCAACCTATCCCGGCGGCGGATGAAATACATCGCCATTTTCCAGCATCTCAATGTATTTTTCGATCCGCTTCGACCTGAGCGCGGCATTCGACGCGGTCTGAATACGGTAGAGAAATGCGTAACGGTTCGCTGAGTTCAGGCGCGAGAAAAGTTCATTTGCTGCACTGCTGCTTTCGAGCGCCGCACGGAAATCGTCAGGGACGGCAATCGCCGACGATGAATGGTAGGCGCGCTCCCATCGACCGTCCTTTTTCGCCGCCTCGACCTGCTCCAAGCCCGCCTCAGTCATCTCGCCACGTTCGATCAGCAGCTCCGCGACCGCGCAGTTAATTTTAGACCAGTTGCTCTTGGCCGACCGCGGAGTGAACCGTGTAATATAGTATTCGTCATCCCAGCGGTTAACCTGACCATCGATCCAGCCGTATGCGATCGCATAATCACGCGCATCTTCGTACGTAATCGACTTTCCTGCGGTCCCCTTTTTCGCGAGCATAATCCAGACGGCCTTGCAGGTCCGGCTCTGCTCGCCCAGCCACGCCTTCCAGTCTTCCAGCGTCTCAAAGCGGAACACCGGGATATCTTTGAACGTGTCCATATTTTAATGCGCGGCCCGGGACGGATGGGCGATTCGATAAAGGGTGTATGCATGGCTGGTGACGAAATCGAACCTAAAGCGGTCGTCCTGAGTCCAGGTATGCAGCTTCCAGCGCAGTGCCGTAAGCGTTTCCGCGCTCGCGCTCGGATCATGCGGCCCGTTGAGCTTGTCCAGCATAATCGCCGAAATCATTCCGTTAAAGCTCAGATTGCGAATCCCGGTGGTCCACCCACAAGTTGCCCCACGTTTTCCCGTCGAAAACTGAGACGCCATTGGTTGATGTTCCGGCCCAGACTCGATTTCAGTCATCGACAGTAATGCATGTTACAAGACGACCCTGGCGGCCGGACCCCCAGCCGCCGAACCTGTCAACTCGGAGTATCGACTGCGCCTGAGCATTCGCACCATTTGTTACGACTAAAGCGATCAAGAAAATAAAATATACGGATTCTAGCAGCGCTCGCATGTCGTGCAGATTGCACGAAATTCATTCAGATACCTTCTTTAGGTACCTCGCAAGGCGGTCCAACAGTGCGGTCGGATTGCACATGGGTAGAATAAGCCTGCCATTATTTTTCCTAACAGAGGACATATCTATCTATGCAAGCACTGAAAATCTATCAGCACGGCCCGGCGTCGCGTCTCACCGCCGGCGAAGCTCCTGAGCCGATTCTCGGGGCCGGTGATGTTATGGTGAAGATTCAAGCAGCGGCGATTAATCCAAGCGACGTGATCAGCGCGGAAGGAAGGTTTCCCGACTCGCCGCTTCCGCGGATTCTCGGCCGCGATTTTGCCGGCATCGTTGTCGAAGGCCCAAAAGAACTTATGGGTAAAAAGATCTGGGGCTCAGGGGGAGATCTTGGGATCTCTCGCGACGGCAGTCACGCTGAGTTCCTGGCCATACCCAAGTCGGCGGTGTCCGTGCGGCCTAACAATCTTTCCGCCGAGCTGGCCGCCGCAGTCGGCGTCCCGTTCCAAACAGCCTGGGTTGCGCTGGTGGAACGCGGCGCAGTGAAGTCCGGCGAGTGGGTGATCATCTCCGGTGCGACGGGAGCAGTTGGCAGCGCGGCGGTACAGATCGCGGCCGCTCTCGGCGCGAATGTGATTGCTCTGGTCCGAAACAAGGCTGATGAGAAGCGGATCGATCTTAGCCGAATTAAGGGTGTTGCGCACACGGAAGACGGCGACCTGGCGGCGACTGTAGAGAGACTGACCGGTGCAAGAGGAGCGGAATTGGTGCTGAACGGAGTCGGCGCGGCCCTGTTCCAGTCGCTTGTCGATGCGATTGCGCCGGAGGGCCGGATGGTGATCTACTCGGTTCTTGCAGGGCGAAAAGTGTCGGTCGACCTGATGGACCTTTACCGCAAAAACGTGACCATCCACGGAGTCAACACCGCCTCGGTCGATGTTGTCCACGGAGCAAAGATACTTGACAAGCTAACACCGCTCTTCGAGTCGGGATCGATCAGTCCACCGGGAATTACGCAGCGATTTCTTCTGTCCATGGCAGCGGAAGCATATCAGGCAATTACATTCGGCAAGACCATATTAATACCGGACAAAATTTTTCGGAACGGATCCGAGATAACGTCGTTCGCATAGAACGATCGCCCGAAACAAGGAAGAAACGATGTCAACGAAGAAGACCACCAGCAAGCGGGCAAAGAAGACCCAACCACAAAGCGAAGCGACCCCGCCGGTGTGCGGAAGCATTGTCGAAGCGACAGCCAGTTACGAGCAGTGGCTTGCAAAACAGACATCGGTGGTCACCGCCGATATCGAGCACAAGCACTCTCAGATGACCCTCAGCCCGTTTGTCTTGCTGCGGGCGACGTTCTACCGTTTTGCAGACCAATGGGACCAACTCGCCGGCGCCGCGGCAGCTGCCCCAATTGTCTTAACCGTCGGCGATCTTCATATCGAAAACTTTGGAACCTGGCGCGATGCAGAAGGACGTCTTGTCTGGGGAGTCAACGATTTTGATGAGGCCTGTTACGCACCGTTTACTGTCGACCTTGTGCGGCTGACTGTCAGCGCTGTCATTGCAATTGCGGAAAGTCATCTCTCTCTTTCGACCGAACGCGCCTGCGAAGAGATTTTGCGCGGATACAAAGGTGCGCTGAAAGCGGGCGGGCGGCCGTTTGTCCTGGCCGAAGATCACGGCTGGCTGCGCGATATCGCCTATGCTTCGCTCAAGAAGCCGACCGATTACTGGGCCAAGCTGACCAAACTTCCGGAAGAGACTGCCCTTCTCCCTGACAGCGCAGTCGAATGCATGGAGCGTCTGATGCCCGAGCGCGGGCTCGATTATGCCCTGGTTCGTCGTATCGCCGGCGAAGGCAGCCTTGGTCGACCGCGATACACTGGAATCGCCCCCTACCGCGGTGGACTGGTGGCGCGTGATGTCAAAGCTATGCTGCCTTCGGCGTGGCAGTGGGCGCGCAGTGAGGTTGGTCCCTACGAGATACTCTATGCCGTCGCGGTTGGACGCGCCATACGCTGCCGCGATCCGCTGGTCCATTCGACGGGCCAATGGATCGGACGAAGGATCGCGCCGGACTGCAGCCGAATCGAGCTGACTAATCTACAGCCTGAAGACGACGAAGCGAAGCTGCTTGCCAGCATGGGCTGGGAAACCGCCAATATCCACCTGGGCACTCCCGGGGCCGAAACCAAGATCAAAAAGTTCCTCAGGGATGCGGATGGCGACTGGCTGAACGAAGCGGCCGAAAAGTATGTGAACGCAATCAACAACGACTGGGAAGTCTGGAAAGCCCACATGGGCATTGCAGGGTAGCAGAACAGTCGGCGTCGAGCAGCCGATCTTCAGGTACAATAACCGCCGTTGCGGGGCTGTAGCTCAGGGGATAGAGCAGTAACCTTCTAAGTTATTGGCCGCAGGTTCGAATCCTGCCAGCCCCATTTTAGAAACATTAGAAGCGGTTCGTCATGCTCAAAATTACCCTGTTCGTCATCCTGCTGCCAGCCTTGGCGATTTGCGGGTGTTCGCCTAGGGCGTCCAAAGTGGGGACGCAGGTCTCCGACAGCAACGGCGTAAAGATTGAGCTCACCGCCTATCCCGACCCGGCGATCGCCGGCGCCAACACGTTTTATGTCCACGTGACCGACGACGATACCGGGCAGCCGGTGGTCAACGCCAATGTCACGATCAGCGCCTACAACGAACTTGCCGGCGGAGGTGATCGCGAGAGCGGCAGGTCACAAGGCGACGGCACCTATATGGTACCGATCAAACTGGGCATTCCCGACCGCTACAACCTGGATGTGGAGGTGCAGCGGCCAGGCCACGACGATTCAGACACCACATTCACTGTCGATGCAAGTTAGGAGAACCCAATGACATCCATTCACGCCCAATTTGAAGGCGGCATGAAATCGTCAGCAACGCATGACGATTCCGGCTTCACCCTAATGACCAATGCGCCGACAGACATCGGCGGCGACGGTTCCTCATTCAGCCCGACCGACCTGGTGGCCGGAGCGCTTGGGACCTGCATTGGAACAACTATGGGAATGTTCGCTAAACGCCATGAAATCGACCTGACCGGCCTGAAAATTCATGTAATCAAAGAAATGTCCACCGATACTCCAAGGCGTATCAGCAGTCTACAAACTACGGTGACCGTCCCCGCAGGACGTATTCCGCTAGACCAGAGAGACACATACGAACGAGTAGGCCGCTCCTGCCCAGTCCACAAAAGCCTCCACCCGGATATTAACGCACCAATAGACTTTGTCTACGAGGACTGATACTCTATTCTCAGCACCGTGTCGCCTACTCGGATGTGGTCTCCTGATTTTAGGGGAGCGGTGGCGGACGGGTCGAGGCGGTTGCCGTTGATGTACGTTCCGTTGGCGCTGCCGGAATCGGTAACCGACCAGTGTCCTGCGGTGTTCTGAATGGATGCGTGTTTACGTGAAATCGATGTGTCCGACTTCAGGCAGATCGTAGAATCGTCGGTTCGTCCGATCACAACAGCCGTTGTGCCAAGCCCAAATGACTTGCCGATGTCCGCGCCTTCGATTACCTTAAGAGTTGCAGCCACGGGCGGCGGCGGCGTGGCCGGCCTCTGAAGCGGCTGCTCCGCACGTTTCTGGGAGAGACGTTCACGAAACTCCAGCTTGCGGTCGTCGATTGCAATAGAGTCGCCGTCGGTTAGCCAGACATCGGGATTGATCGCCAGACCATTGACGCGCACATCCGACGCTGTCTGCCCCCTCGCGGCTGCTCCTTCGGCAGCGACCGTTCTCAGCCGAAAACGCCCCTGGACTTGCTCGATCACGCAGTGATGCGGCATAATTTTGGCATTTCCGAAAAGGCCGATATCGGCGAGCTCGCTCCGTCCGATCACCATGACCGGCTTATCGATCAGATATTCTTTTCCTTCGTTCCTGCCCAGTACAACCCTGACCCACGCTTGTTTGAACAGAGTCTGAATCAGACCGATGAAGAACCCGGTTGCTGCGCCGATGCAGACGAAACCGAGTAGACGAGCGATACTGGGATTGCCAATCACGGAAGTAGCGCTCTGAAAGAAAACGCCTCCGATTAGCCCTCCGACAAATCCGCCGAACAGGCCCTGGCGGATAAGAGCAACCGAGCGCCGGGCGGCTCCCTGCGCCGCCCCCACCCCAGCGCCGATCAAAGCCCAGCCGATGGATCGAGCGATCAACGTCTGCGCAAAATCTCCGGGGCTTGCGATACTTTCGCCGCCGCCTTTTGGTGCAAGAAGCGCCCAGACAGCCTGGCCGAGATAGATTCCCAGGGCTCCACCCACAAACCCGAGGACAGCGTGCAGGGCGAGACCGCGAACACGCAGCTCGTTCGAGTCGACAGAAAGAGCATCCACTAATCCGAGGAGAATGCCAACGAGGCAGCCGAGAGCGCCGCCCAACACGACTTGAAGCCAATATCTGGCATCGCCGGTCTGGATCGAAGTATTCGAATCTAAAATCGGAGCAAACCAGCCAGTAAGATCGATAATCATCCAGGCGAGGATTCCGCCAAGGGCTCCTGCAATTAAGTTAAGCGCTATACGTGCCTGAAGTGTCATCCGTTTGTTTGCCGCCGGCGCCTTCGCCGTTGCCCAATATGCCGCCGTTACGAAGCAGCAATCACCTTTAGTACATCGAGCAGCTGCTTGCTGCGATGCAGAAAATCAAACAGTCCGTTCTCGGTAACACGATGCCGAAAAGCAGTTTCAACTTCGACAACCTTGTAGCCCGCAGATACTGCGGCGAGTGTCAGAGCCACCTCTACCCCGAACCCGACTGCAAACTTGCCGTTGATCGATTCGAGCACCGTCTTACGCACCGCACGCTGTCCTGAGAGCGGCTGCAGCCACGAGGCGCCGGTTTTGCGGAATAGACCCCAGCGGGCAAGACGGACGACGAGCCCCATACCACCGCCGTGGGACCCGGCACTGTCCAGTGACGTGTCCGGAGGAAGCATTCCGATCACCATGTCGGCTTCGCCCTGCTGCAATGCATCCAGCAGTTTGACTGCCTCGGTTGCGGTGCGCCCGAGGTCTGCGTCGAGAAGCAAAAATATATCGGCGCTGTCTCGAGCGGCAAGATAGCCTGCCGAAAGCGCTGCCCCCTTGCCCCCATTCTTGCTCAGAACGACCACTTCGTCGGCCCCGGCATTACGTGCAGCCTCAGCAGTACCGTCCGTCGATCCGTCGTCTATGACAACCACCCGGTCGATCGCCGATCTCGACTTCAATGCATCAACGGTCGATGCAATTCGATCCGCCTCGTTATACGCCGGCACCAGTGCACAGACAGTCATGCTTTTACTCCGACTTTCAAACTCATGGCTGCCAGCCGCCAGTGTTTTCGCTTTCGAGCGACGCCGGCGCCAGCAAGCTCGACCCAGGTTTTATCCCGTACGCCGCCGTCTCGCCGTGCAGTGCGTAGACGATATCCAGTGTGCCGAGAGGCTCGTCAATACAGTCTACCGATCCGATCCCCGCCTCCTGAAAGACCGGGACCGACGATGTATCGACTTCGCGCGGCTCGCAGCCGACCACGGCAGTGGTGGCAAACTCATTTGTCGCCACTAGTTCGGTAAGGACCATCCGCTCCCGTGCCTGCTCGTCGCTGGTGTCCATCTCTCCCGGGTCCGACGATGCGCCGCCGACAACGATCACCAGATCGACTGGCTGTTGAAAGTCGCCGGAATAGGAAATGACTCCGGCGCTTGACATCCGGTCTACAGCATCCTGTAAATCCTGATGATTCGCCGTCCCAAGCTTTAATGCCTGCACGATGATATGGATGAGCGTGCTGTTGTCAGGTGCGGCTGCGGAGGGAACAGCCGATTCCAGCGGGCCGAGCATCTCGGAGCGCTGCTTATCGGTGGTCATATCGAGCTGCCCGGACACCGTAACTGACGATGCTACGGTCGCCCCGGTCGGTGCGAGAGCATCGATCGCCGCCTGGGCTGCATCAGGATAGTCTCCGGTGCGAATGACGCAGACCCGTTTGCCAAAGAGCATCCCATGCGTAAAGTGAGGAACAAGGCCGGCAAGGGCCTGCCGGTTCTGGCTGAGCATCTGGGCATCGAGCTGACGCTCCTGCAGTACATCGTCAAGCTTTTTACTTGATGCTTTCAGAAGGTCTGTCTGCTGCTTTTCCACTTCCGGAGGCCCGATGGACAGACCGATCCAGATGCCAATTCCGAGGATCAAGATCATTGCGCAAAGTGAGGCTATGTGGTAGCGGAGGGTAATCATAAATGGGCGATCATCGGAACTTGACGCGCCACCAGGTACGGGCCAGTTCCAACACCGTATGACCGAATGGCGCTTGTGTGAGCAAAATGATTACGACGAAGAGGGCCGAAAGGAGCAGTGCAAGGATGTCCATGCCGCTTACCCGGCGCTGGTGCAGTTGTGAGACTCCGCGGGCATCGACGAGGCGGGAACCAACCTTCAGCCTCACCAGGAACGTGCTGCTCATGCCGGCCCGGCCCTTATCGAGAAAACTCTCCAGGTTCGAGTGGGTCCCGACAGCGACAATTAGCTCGGCATGCTTTTCGTACGCCAGGATCAACGCCGCGTCCTCGCTCGTTCCCGGCATTGGAAAAATCTCTGCGTTTAGCCCAAGCGCTTTTAGCCGCTCCATGCCGGGCGCTTTGCCATCGGCGTAGGCATGGACCACCAACCTAGCCCCGCAGCGCAGGGCGCGGTCCGAAACGCTGTCCATGTCACCCAATATGATATCCGGCTTGAAACCAAACTCAAGTAAAGCATCCGCCCCGCCGTCGACACCGATCAGCACCGGCTGGTAGTCGCTCAAGTAACCGGCAATGGAGATGAGGTCTTCTTTGTAACCTTCACCGCGAATGACCACTGCAGCGTGCCGACCGGCGAAGGATCGGACACCGGACAGTAGTGGGACAGCGACAGGTTCGAGCAGCAGCGCACGTTCTTCATTGATATAGCCTAGGGTATTCGCCGTGAACTTCTCCAACTCGTTTCCAAGGTTGCCTCGGGCGTTCTCCGACTCTTCAAGAATCTTTGCTTCGTTCCAGCACTCGACTGGCAGCTGCAAACCGGTCTGCTGGGACAACATGCCCGAGTCGGACAGCTCAATCAAACTGCCTTCCGTGATCCGATCGAATGAACCGGCCTCGGGAAGGTAGTAGAGCGGAATTTTTTCCCCGGCAAGGACGATTGGACCGCGATTGGGGTATCTTCCGGAAGTTGGCAGCGCAGCATTGACTACAGCAGCTACTTTTTTCTCAACCAGCCCCCATGCGGCAATGGCATCCATATCGACGTGGTCGACGATTGCGATGTCACCTGGACGCAAGCTCTTGATCAACTCTTTCGTCCGGCGGCCTTTCCGGGCTGTGCCGGATACGCGAGCAACGCCGCGATTCGATGGAGCAAATGCCGAACTCCGAGCCGAGACTAACTTTTTACCGTGCTCCAGCAACGACGATAGCATTCCAAAGTATAGCATGCACCGCTTTCTAATAAATTCCGCAAATGGATAGAGATGCACCTGGCGCGCTATACTTCAGAAGTTAGCAGCGGCACAGGATATTTGTGCTTGCATTGCTAAACCAGAAGTCGAGTGGTGTAAACTGAAAGGCAACATCGAACTGACTTGGAACACCTCCAGCAAATCAAAGACTACTCACACGGCGGAACACGAACTGGGCGACAAGCCCTGCTCTTCGGTGTGCAGGTGTGTCTTCGTCGGTCTGACTCATATGAGGCACCATGAATGAAAAGGAAATCAACCATGACGCTACTGGATTCCTGTAAGACGTTCGCCCTTCTGGGCTGCTGCCTCGCGGCGGCAATCGTTGTGGCCGACCGCCCGGCGTCGGCCCAGACGGCAGACGTCTTGAAGACGCACAACGACCTCGCCAACACCGGCCAGAACTTGCAGGAAAGCCTGCTAACCCCCGCATTGCTGCGCTCCGGGCGGTTCGGCCTACAGTTCCGCATTCCCGTGGACCCGGAGGAGGGTCCGAACATTCCTCATAAGCTGAGCGGAGCGGAAATCTACGCACAGCCGTTGTACCTGGCCGGAGTGCCGATCCCCGGTGGGGCGCGGCGCAACATCCTTTTTGTCGCCACAGAGCATGACAGCGTATACGCGTTTGACGCCGATACCGGCGCGACGATCTGGAGGCGAACACTGGTTAAGAGCCAGCCGTTTCCCGGAAACTCCGACTTGCAGCCGGAAATCGGCATCACCGGCACGCCTGTCATTGACCCGACGACCGGAACACTCTATTTCGTCGCCTTGACAATGGATAACAACGGATCGTCACCATCCGATTTTCACCAGCGCCTGTACGCGCTGGATTGCGCCACGGGGGCAGACAAATTTGCGCCTGGCTTCCCAGTGGAGGTTACTGCGAGCGCCATCGGCACCGAAGGACGGCCCGATGCCGGGCCGATCACATTTCGGGCGGACCTGCAAAACCAGCGATGCGGACTGACGCTGAACGCAGGAAACGTCTACATTGCCTGGGCCTCCTTCCGGGACCAAGGCCCCTACCACGGCTGGATCATCTCCTATGACGCGCATACGGGAGCCAACAAGGCCACGCTGAACATTGCGCCAGACGCCGGTACGGACGGTGCGGGCATCTGGCAAAGCGGAGGTGCGCCTGCAATTGACGCCGCTGGGAATGTCTACGTGACGACCGGCAACGGTCTATTCGACTCACCCACTGGAAACTGGGGCGAAAGTTTCTTGAAGCTTGATGGCGGCACGCTCAAAGTCAAAGATTTCTTCACCCCTTACAACCATGTCTGGCTGGATGCCGGAGACGCAGACCTAGGCGCCGGCGGAATGCTGCTTTTACCAGACTCAGTGGGCAGCCCTCAGCACCCACATCTGATGTTCTCCGGCGGAAAAACCGGCATCCTCTATTTGGCCGACCGAGACGCGATGGGTAAGTTCGACCCTCTCAAGAACGACGTTGTGCAGGAGATCGAAGTGCCGGTGACCGGCGACGCGGGGAGTAGCAAGCGAACCAATGGCCTATACAGCGTTCCCGCCTATTTCAACGGTGCGGTCTACTTTCTGCGAACCGGCGAATATATCAAACGCGTACCGATCGCAAACGCTAAGCTGGACGAATCGAAGACTGTGGCCAACACGACACAGCGGTTCGGGTTTCCCGGAGCAAGCCCCAGCATTTCGGCGAACGGTTCTGAGGACGGCATCGTGTGGGCGACGGAGTCTTATGATCCGGCGGGATTGAACATGCAAGACCACGCGAACCCGCAACACATGCGCTTGCACGCTTACGACGCGACCACCCTGGAGGAGTTGTACGACAGCGGCGACACCGCCCCGACGATTGACGGCGTCGTCTATCGCAACTTCATGAAGTTTAACCCACCGACCGTCACCAATGGGCATGTCTACATCGCGACCGGCGGAAGTATCCTCGTTTACGGCGTGACCTCGCCGGCACTGGGAACGGATGTTACGGCACAAGTCCAATTAAGGCGCAGCAAGATCGAAATCGACAAAGCCACGGGGCAGATCAGCCAAACCGTCACCCTGACGAATACCGGTACAGCGGCTCTGGTAGGCCCCGTCTCACTGGTGCTCGAGGATCTGAGCGCTGGTGTGAGGCTTAGCTTGGATAACGGCAGTGGCAACGGCACGACGAGCAGTTCCATGCCGTCAGGCGTGTTCTACCACAATTTCTCCGCTCTGGCACCAAAACAATCTGTCAGCACCGTACTGACATTCCAGCCGTTCTCTCCCTATGGGCAAAAAATAACCAATGTTGATTACACCCCGCGCATCGTCGCTGGAGGCGAGACGCGTTAAAGCAAGTTGCAATAGAAGAGGCACTAGGGCGCAGCGTTCCTTTGCTCAAGACATTTAAGGCTTGGCTGGACGTTAAGTCGATAACCGTTGCGCCCCGAAGGGCAAAACAGGCGAAGCCATTAGCTATTGCATCAACCAGTGGAAGAAGCTGCATAACTTCCCGCTCGGCCAGGTAATTGCCGGTTAAAACTCCTGCGTTGGCGTTCCTGGCTCGTCCCTCGTTCGGTCGCAGCGCGGCCGGCGGGCTATACTTAATCTGTAAGGTAGATCAAGAGATGCCATCAGCTAACAAACGACGTATCGTCATACTCCACGGTCTCAGCGCAGACTCCTCGTCCGACTGGTATATCAATGTCGCTGACCACTTTTCTGCACTGGGTTGCGAGACACTCATACCGAACCTACCTGGAACCTATGCGCCGAACTTGAACCGCTGGGCCAAGGCAATCCAAGCTCTTCTAGAATCGAACGGTTGGAAGGCGGACGAAGACCTTTGCCTGATCGGACACAGTACCGGCTGCATGGCCGCCCTTCGTTTTATCGAAAGCCTGCCAGACCAGACCCGGCTTGGCCCAGCCATCCTGGTGGCCGGTTTCCCGGCAGCGCTGTTCCACCCAAATGTACCGGTCCTGGTAGCCCGCGATCCTCGGCCCAAACAGATTAAACATAAGCTTCCGAACCTGCTGGCGGTCCACTCGACCAACGATTGGCGAGTACCAATCGGACCGAATTCGACATGGCTGGAAAAAGAACTGGGCGCAGAAATCTTCACAATCGAAAACGCCGGCCACTTCATAAAACGACACGGCTGGACCGACTGGACAAAAGAACTCTACGAAAAAGCCGATGATTTTTTGGGGGTGTGAGATTTTCACTACCGCCGTTATTGCGCAGTACTATTCCGCTTACGACCTCATAACAATAAGAGCTGTAAACTGTCTCTGGTCGGCCAATCGCAGGGCTTCGATGTACTTTGCTCGCAGTTCATCAATTGCAATAACGGCACTGCTACCCGCGTAAACGGCGCGACGTCTATTCGGACCGCCATTAAATCAACTAGTAGGTCGATTTACGTATTGCGGGCCTGTCTTTCATGCATATTAAGAAGGCGTGGTCATGTTTTACAGCGCATTAATAGTGTCTCTCACTCAAGATTAATCGCAGGATATCGCCTTGTACGCGATACATTCCTTGGGCTGAGACTCAAGATATGCCGCTCTTAATAGCCGAGTTTCCGTACTTTTCCGGTCCAGACTTTGTAGACAGCGGATGTGTAGGCGACTACTGCAAGCAGGCCGATTGAATTGAGGATCAGGGCGGTGACAAGGCTGTGCTGGCTGGAGGCGGCATTGTAAATTGTGATATCGTTCATAGCAGTTCCGGCAAGCGACGGCAGCAGGCGAGGAAAGAGTCCAGCGGCGGCGCACGCCAGCAGTGAAGCGATCAGCGTGCAGGTCGCAGCAAAAACAGCGCCGTCCTGCTTTCGTTTATTGAAAACCGGAATGGCGGCCAGCGCACCGGCGACTATGAGCGGAAGGACGAGCAGGATTGGCCAATGCAGATAGTTTTCTTCGAAAGTAGGACGAACGAGGAAGCTGGATGCAACGAACAGCAGGACCAACGCGACTGCCCCGAACCAGATCCAGCTTGTCCACTGACTTGCCCGTTCGTGCAGCACGCCTTCGGTCTTCATCGCCAGGAATGATGCCCCGTGCAGGCATAAAACCACCAGGCTCAAGATGCCGGCAAGAATTGAAAAGGGGTTGAGCAGCAGCGTAAACGATCCCTGAAACTCGCCGAGAGAATCGAGCGGGACGCCGCGAAGGACATTACCGACCGCAACTCCGAATAGTACAGCCAAAAGTAGACTCGCCCCAGAAAAAGTCAAGTCCCAAAGCGATGTCCACATTGAGTTGTGATAGGCATGGCGAAATTCGAAGCCGACGCCACGCAGGATGAGCAGCCAAAGAACCAACATCAGCGCAAGGTAAAATCCGCTAAAACTCGCCGAATAAAGCTTAGGGAAGGCCATGAACATGGCGCCTCCGGATGCGATCAGCCAGACCTCATTGCCGTTCCAGACAGGTCCGATACTATCTCTGGCCGCCTGTTTTTCTTCTTCCGTACGGCATAAAATAAGAAGCAGCGCACCTACTCCCAGGTCGAAACCATCAAGCACTGCATAGGCAGTCAGCATGCCTGCAAGTATGACGAACCACACAGCGTTCATACGGGCGCCCCTTCACGATCATTGTCCAGCGACGGTGTCAGTTCCGGGTTTGGCGAATGCTCTGTGTCGGCATTCGGCCCAAGGCCGATAAATTTGACCAGCATCTGAAGAAACACCAGTCCCAGCAGCGCATAGAGACCGGCGAAGCCGAGCAGTGTGAAGATGGTCTCCCCGGCGCTGACTGTCGATGCCGGAGTCAGACCTTCGGAAGTGCGCATCATGCCGTAGACGATCCAGGGCTGACGCCCAACTTCTGTAACGGTCCATCCTGCTTCGTTGGCGATATACGGAAACGGCATCATCAGCATCAGTATCCAGAGATACCAGCGGCTGGTGAAGAGCATCTTGCGCCAGAGCATCAGCACGGCGAGTCCGAGCACGCCAATAAAGATGGTCCCCAGCCCTACCATGATATGGTAGGCGTAATACACGACTTCTACCGGGGGACGCAGGCTGCTTGGGACGCTGTCGATACCAAGCACGCGTGCCCTAGGGTCTCCATAGGCGAGATAACTGAGTATCTTCGGTACGATAATCGGGTCTAGCAGCCGGTTACGATCGGTGTCGGGCATGCCGATAATCGCCAGCGGTGCACCGTCCTGAGTCTCGAACTGCCCCTCCATCGCCGCCATCTTGATCGGCTGATACCGTGCTACATTTTCACCCGCCTTAGCCCCGGTGGGAAAGCCCTGGATCAATGCGAAAAGCAGTCCGCAAATGACGCCGAGCGAAACACACAGCTTCCCGAACTCCTCGTCCCGCCGCGCAAGCAGATAGAACGCTCCAATTCCTGCAACGACAACTGCTCCGGTTACCAGAGCCCCATTGATGGTGTGCCAGTACTGCCAGCCGACATAGGGATTGGTCAGCACCGTCCAAAGGCTCGACATGCCAATCGTGCCGTCCGCTTGCACACGGTAGCCGACCGGATGCTGCATCCAAGCATCGGTCGCGGTGATAAAGAAGCCGGAGAGTAGTGTCCCGACCGCGACGAGTACCGAAGAAAGCCAGTGAATAAACGGGCTCACGCGCTTCTCGGCGAGCAGAAAAATGCCTAAGAAGCCGGATTCGAGAAAGAAGGCGTAGGTGCCTTCCATTGCCAGCGGCTGGCCGATCACTCCGCCGTTCTGGCGTGAAAATTGCGACCAGTTTGTCCCGAATTGAAACTCCATCGGGATTCCGGTAACAACTCCCATTGCGAAGTTGATCGCGAAGATCTTCATCCAAAACCGGGCCGCGACACCATAAGAATCGTCCTTACGAACATACTGAAGGGTCTTCATAAGCGCGATCATGACGCTCAATCCCACGGTGAGGATGGGAAAGAGATAGTGAAACATGATGGTGAATGCGAACTGAGCACGACCGGCGACTACCGCATCGGACATTTAACCCTACCTTCTAATCGCTCCGAGATCTTTAAGCTTCTTAACATGTAAGCAGCTATACGTCTGACAGGTTCCCACGCGACAAACGCAAGAAGCTTGATTAACAGAGATTACCATGGTATATTTAATTCAAGTTGATCTTCGAGTCGTATTTCTATGTTCAAATTACCCGGTCTCATCGGACCAATGCTACGGCTATCGAACTTTGCATCTCAATTCCACCGACCATCTCCGTTTAATCAATGAACGGTTCGCACTCGCACTTAAAGAATCCGCAATCACTGTTTGGCAGCAGGATTTGGATTTGTTGTTTACCTGGGTTTACAATCCGGTGTCCCGTGTTGACGTCTCTACCATAATCGGCAAGTCCGACAGTGATTTGGTTGAACGCGCTGAGGACGCAGAAGCGATTGTCGCCGTAAAGCGCTCCGTCATCGAAACCGGCTGCAGCCGCCACGAAGTAATCCCAGTCCAGGAAAAGGGCGAGACCAGATACTATGATTTACGCGTCGACCCCACCCTCAGCGAGTCCGGCAACATCACCGGCATTACCTGTGTCAGCATCGATATTACACAGCACAAGCGTGTTGCCGTCGCCCTTCGCGAAAGTGAAGAAAGGTTTCGGTCACTGCTCGAAGATGCCAACTCTTCACAGCAAGAGCTGCTAAAAACTGCCGATCGGCTTTCGTCCGTTCTCGATACGTCGCTCGACTGCATCTATCGGTTCAATCTGCAGGCTCAAGACTACGATTATTTCAGTCCTGCGTCGGTTAATGTCCTTGGGCACACTCCGGAACAGCTAATGGCGATGGACATGCCGACAGTACTCAGTCTCGTCCACCCAGAAGACCGAATCATTCTAAAGTCTGCAATCGATCGGCTGCCTGAAACCGGACATGAAGAATTCGAGTACCGCCGTATTGTCGAAAATCGCGGATATCGATGGTTTGCCCATCAGCTTTATCTCGTCAAGGACAACGAAGGCCGCCCCCTGTACCGATGCGGCAGCATCCGCGACTGCACCGAACGCAAGGATGAGCAGCAGGAAATTCAGCGCCTCGCCGGCATCGTCGAACTCAGTAAGGACTTTATCGGCGTGTTCGGGCTCGACGGCAGTACGATGTACGTGAATGAAGCCGGACGCCAGATGGTGGGTTTGTTATCAGATCAAACCCTCAACACCTCGGTAGTTGATTTCCTGTTCCCTGAAGACCTCCCAGACTTATTAGCATTCATCGACGGCGTTAAGGCCACTGGAAGCGGATCGACCGAGACAAGGTTTCGACACTTCGTCACCGGCGAGCAGGTTGATGTCCATCATCTGGTAGTACTGATCCGAGATCCCGTCACCAACCAACCAACCGCACTTGCGACAGTCACCCGCGATATTCGGGAACAAAAAAGGATTGAAGCGGAGCGCGCGGAAATTGCCGCGAAGCGTGAGAAAATCTCGGAGACTGTGCAGCGCTCCCTCTTGCTTTCACCGCCGCACGACGGCTATCCCGGTATTCTTACACAGCCGTTCTATCAGTCGGCTTATGATGACGCCCTGGTTGGCGGCGATTTTTACGATATCTTCCCTGTCACCAAAGATCTGATTGCATTGATCGTCGGCGACGGCACCGGAAAGGGGATCTCGGCGGCGACTTACACCGCCGAAGTTAAGTTCGTCCTTCGTGGGTACTTGCGGGAGTTCAAGGACGATCTCGCATCGGCTATCAGCCGTCTGAACGCCTTCATACTCGACAATATGCGCCTCGATGTGCTCCATTCACATAATTGCTGTGTTGCACTCACGGCTGCACTGGTCGATATGTCGGCAGGCGAGGTGCTCTGCACATGCGCCGGAGCGGAACCGCCGCTGATTCAACGCAGCTGCTCCGGAGACGTGGTGTCGGGATGCGATTACGGACCGCTGCTGGGGGTTGACGAATCGTCGGAATACACCGTGAACAGACTCAGCCTCAGACACGGCGACCTCATCACATTGACCACCGACGGTATTACTGAGTCGCGACGGCAGGTCAACGATCCGTCGCTCTCGGCCGCGCAACAAGTCACATTTTTCGGTATGGACGGTCTAGTCTCGGTGCTTCGGTCAGAACAGAACCACGGTAGATCTTCGTTACGTGAGATTCAGCAGAGGATCGTCAAAAGCGCACTCGACTGGTCCAACGGCAGCCAACGGGACGATATCTGCCTCCTCATGGCGCGCTATCTCTAGGGCGTGCCGACTATTTGACGCTCACTTGGAAGCCGGGTACTCCGAGCTGCCAGAGGGCGAAGGACCATTCGTCGGCAAGCAGTTGGTCGCTTTGAGACCGGTCCGACCCAATCCCGTGTCCGGCGTCGTAATCGACTCTCAGCAAAACAGGCCTGCCGCTGATTGTCGATGCCTGTAGTTTCGCGGCCATCTTCGCCGGCTCCCAAGGCGCGACCCGTGGATCGTTAATTCCCGTAGTCAGCAGCACCGCCGGGTATTTTACCCTGGGCTCGACATGCTGGTACGCGTCCATTGCATAGAGTGCTTTGAAGCCCTCCGGCGTGGTCACATCTCCAAACTCCGGCATATTGGCCGGTCCGTTCGGTGAGAATTGCTGGCGCAGCGCATCCGAAGCGCCGACATCGTCCAGGACCGCTGCAAAGAGGTCCGGGCGTTCGGTGAGCGCGCGTCCCACCGTAATCCCGCCGGCGCTTCCTCCTTCGATCGCCAGCTTCTTCGGCGATGTATACCCTTTCTTGATTAGGTACTCACAGCAGGCGATCAGATCGTTCCATGTATTGGGTTTGGTCAGCAGCTTTCCTGCATCGTGCCAATCCTCTCCATACTCGCCGCCGCCGCGCACATGGGCCATCGCATAAATTCCGCCATGCTTGAACCACGCAAGCAGAGTCGGGTCGAAGCCGGGGTTCATCGAAACGCCATACGACCCGTAAGCTTCAACCAGGGCCGGATGGGAACCGTCCAATTTGTAGTTCTTCGGAATCACGATCGACAGCGGTATCAACGTTCCGTCGGCTGCAGGAGCCGAGACCTCAAGCGCTTGGATGCCGGAGAAGTCTGCCGGAGATTTCTTTTTGAGTCCAGTATCGGTTAGTTTTCCAGTCACTGGATCGTACGAATACCACAGCGCAGATTCTGTCCACCCCGTCAGCAGCATCCACAAACCGCTCAGCCGCGGGTCGCTCGAAAGCTCAGCGATAGTGCCCTTATACGGAAGTTCGACATTCGTAATTATTCCGCCGCCGAACCCGACCTTTCGCAACTTCCCGATACCGCCGTCAAGATTCGTAATGTAGAGTCCATCTTTGGCGACAATTACCCCCTGCACTACCATCCGGCTCGGCGGCACGATTATCTTTGCATCGTTCAGGTCGGGATTGATTAGACTGGTAGTGATGACCTTGAACCGTGAAGCATCTTTGTGCGTCACCAGGTAGATCGTCGACCCTTTAATGTCGTATCCAGTCACATCGTCCGGCGTATCCGCGACCTTCGTCCAATGAAAGACTCCTGAAACGACATCGGCGACTGGTGCGGAAAAGATCGTGAGCTCGTTTTGGACGCCGTGCTCTACTACCGCGACTGCATAAGGCGAGGCCGGTGTGACACCGACTGTCGATATCGCTTCAGGCTCGATATATGAATTTGTCTCGGGCGAGACCCCATACCCGAAGACCGCAGGGTCAGTGTCGGGATCGTTGCCGAGGACGTGCAGGTAGACCTTGCTCTTCTCTTCCGCAAGGGAAGGATCATCTGTCGGCAGCAGCTTCGGAAGCCGGTTGTAGAAGAACGATTTTCCATCCGGAAGCCAGGAAGGAGAGCCAAATCGGGCGCGATCGATCTTGTCCGATGACAGCTTCCCGGAGTCGGCGTCGATAACAATGATCACACTGTTCTCCGAACCGCCCCGCGAAATGCCAACCGCGACATGTTTACCGTCAAGCGAAGGTACATAGTAATCGATCGCGTAATGTACAGACGCTGTCGCGTAACTTTCAGGATCGATCAGCAGTCGCTCGGTCCCATGAAGCCCGTCCCGGACATACAGCTTCGGCGCCTGGTCGGTCGGACGGAACTTTTCGTAAAAAATGCGAGTCCCTACTCTATTAACTTCACTGTACGTAGTGACAGAGCCGTCCAGCGATTTGACCTGCGTCAGCAGCGATTTGCTGCCCGGGATGGCGGCGAGCTGATTGTTCGTGTAAACACTCTGTGCTTTGAACCATGCGACAGTTTCTGGTGACGACAAATCTTCGAGCCACCGGTAATCGTCAGTGATTTGGTGACCAAAATAGTTGTCCACTACCGGTTTTACCGGCGTGGCTGGAGGAGTGTTCGCATTAGCTGCGGAAACTAACAGCGATAGACCGGCTGCGACGAAAATGGACTGGGCGCACCGCTGCGGAATTATTTTCATATCGTATTGTACACGTTCAAGATAGCCAAAGAGGAAAAGTGTCATGCATAACAAGTTCTTCATCGTCGCAGCTTCCATAGCGCTTCTTTCCACAGCAGCTATTGGGAACGCCGATACACAGGTCGTCCCTCCCGCAATGGCCGCGGCGTCTGCGAATAACAGATTCGCGTTCGACCTCCTCAATACGCTTGGACATTCCGACACCACTGGCGGCAATCTATTCATCTCACCAATCAGCATTACCCAGGCGGTTGGTTTGCTCTATGCCGGGTCGTCCGGAGAAACTAAAGCGCAGATTGCCACCGCGCTCCATTGGGAAAACACGACCGATTCGTCGTTCCGCGGCAACAGCCTGGCGCTGCTGCAGTCGCTGAACAGCTCCGCGCAAGGAGTCGACCTGCGTATCGCGAATGCACTATGGGCTCAGTCGGGCCGGCCATTCTCAACAAGATTTCGCGATACAGCCGCCAAATACTTTCTTGCCGAAGCCAAAGAAGTAGATTTCGACAAGCCTTCAATTGCCTCGGCGCAAATTAACCACTGGGTCAGCACGAAGACAGAGGGAAATATCCCGCAGCTTGTCACACCAGGCGCGATCGATCATGCATCGTCGGTGCTGACCAACGCAGTCTACTTTAAGGGCGCCTGGAAGGATACGTTCGACCCGGCGCTAACTCAGCCGGCCGACTTCCACCTTTTGGACGGAACAACCGTACAAATGCCGACCATGCACCGAAACGGCGCCGTACAATGCAGCATCAGCCCATCCATGACCGTCGTCAGTCTTCCCTACGCCGGGACACCAGCCACCAGCATGATCATCGTGCTTCCTCCAGATGGAGTGTCGCCGCAGGAACTGGTATCGTCCTTGGACAGCGATTCTCTAAACAGCCTGCTTTCGCAGACCAGCGAGAAGCAGGTGAACCTTTTTCTCCCGAAGTTCCATGTTGAATACGCCGACGACCTCACTGACGCGCTTCAGTCGATGGGAATCAAACGAGCATTCACCCACGATGCACAGCTCGGCGGTATGGGAATTCCAAACAACTATGTCAGCGGTGTCATTCACAAGGCGGTGGTCGATGTCGACGAGCAAGGGACCGTTGCTGCGGCAGCCACAGGGGTCATCATGCGGTCATTTGCAATCATGGTCCCGAAGACGATCAGGATTGACCACCCTTTTCTCTGCGCCATACGTGACGACAACACCGGCGCTTTGCTCTTTCTCGGCGAGATTAACAAACCTGAAGCAGCAAATTAATCAATCGGCATAATTCAGCGCAGCTGCCCGGCGAAACGTTGAACAGGAATTTCGACTAACACCCACTCCGCGTTATTTCACAACACTACTATGT
>PLAD01000113.1 GCA_003134215.1 Armatimonadota bacterium | reverse complement strand
GGTACCGCGCCGGCGAGCTGCTCGCCTTTGAGGTAGGGGAGCAAAAACTCGTCCATCATCCGGTCGTGAGATTGACGGCTGATTCCAAGCATGATCGCAAGCGCCTGATCATGGACCGACGGATCTCCATAAGGCTTGCCTGAATCATCGAGCGCAGGCCAGAGAAAACCATCGCTGTTGACGTAGTACTGTTCGATCCGCTCTGCCTGCTCATCAGCCAGTCGTGCATATTTTTCTGCCTCAGTCGCGTCGCCTACAACATCGAACATCTTCTGCAAATGCCGCAAAGTCAGTAAGTACCACAAGTTCAGAAACGCCGGCTTACCTTCTTTCGGCAGCGTCGACCAATCTTCGAACAGCCAGAACCGCCGGTCATACTTCAGAAGGCCCGTCGAATCGCGCGCCGCAGGCGAATCGAAATAAGCCAGCACTTTGTTAATGCGATTTCGCTGCTCGATAATCAAAGTCGTATCGCCTGTCTGCCAATAGTAATCCCAAATCGTGAGTATCCAGGTAAGGGCAAAGTCTGGGAGGACACACCAAAAGGCCGATGTCGGAGCATGGCCGGGAGTCAGGCCATCGACAGATTGGCCCGCCAGCGACCGAATGCCTCTTGCCAGCAGGCGTGAGTCGCCGTCCATATAGAACGTGTTCTTTGCCTGCACCCTTGCATCGCCCCACCACTGCGCCTGCTCCCGCCACGGCGTATCAACATAGGCATCAATAGAACAGAGCTGCTGAGTGCGTCGGCACGCAGCGTAGATTTCGTTCAGCGCAGCGTCGGACGAATCGAAAGAGCCGGAAAACGTAAACGGATAACCCACCGTTCGTATCCTCAGTACTACCTTCAGCGGCTCGGTGACGTCACGTGCGACCAATGTCATCGCACCAAATCCTAACGGGTGATAAAAAGTGTGTTCGTTCTCCCCTGCCCGCAAAATCAGGCGATTGCCCATCGCGACGTTGCAGCCGTCGCCGGGCGGCACAAACTTCGGCCGGCCGTCGCGATAGTACTGGTCATGATGAACGTCAAGAATCTCCCCGCCTTGAGCGCCGCTCACCGACAGTTCGATAACACCGAGAACATATTCGCCGGGAGGAATGACCACCGCGTAAAGACCGGCGATTCCGGTGACAGGCAGAGTCAGCTCCAGGCCGCCCTCAGTCCGAACCGCGTGAAGATCCGCGTCAAGGCTCCATTCCTCAATTGTTTCAGCCTCGCCGATCCAGTGCCACGACACGTTCTTGGTGGTCAAATAGCCGACATGCGACAACGAGCGCGCCGAAGCCGTCGGCAGCTGCGGTACCAGCATCTGTTCACGCAGCATCGGGATTGCACGAGGTTCGACCGTCTCGTAAGGAGTTCTGCCAAAAGGCAAACTGGCCATGTTGTGCCCATGAGGAGGAAAGATGGAAGCGCTCCAGCCGCTCGGCGGAACATCGCTCACTATCCATTGACGATCGTCCAGGCGAAGATCAATGTGCTCCTGAAAGTCCATTTGGACAGAGTAGCGATCCGTCTGTGTCAGGTGTCCCGGCGATCGGCGCATCGCGGGCTTCACTTCCGTGAGAGCTCTGTGCAGTGCTGACTCCGAAGCCGCGATCAGGAGACCCGCGTAATTTTCGTGAATATATGAGAAGGTGGAACACCCGGGTTGATAAGCTTCTACACAAAGCCAGTTGTGCCCCGGCCTTAAGTAAGCCGTGATGTCGATCTCGTCGAACGGCCAATGAGACTGGTACCCGCGAGCAGGACCGCGGCAGATATAGACGCCGTTGATATACAGGTGATACGACTTGTCCGCTGTGATGTACAGCGACGTGTTGTCAGTAACAGCCTCGATCTCCATGTCAAAGCGAAACTGGGCGAAGTGGTTGGCCAGATACATATACGACTCAGGCCAAATCCAGTCGGCGGACCTCAGTGGATGATCGACTCGGAGTTCTTCCAAAAATGTAATTCCTTGCACTTTAAGTCGGAAAGATAGTACCTGGGCAGGGAACTGTTAAGATAGAATCAGCGTTTTCACAAATGCCGCAAAGCCGGCAGGAATACGGTAAGGCCGTGTGATAATAACTTTAATCCCTTCACATCGCTGTGTCGGCGCATCACCAACCAACAAGTAACACAAATTAAGGAGTTTATAAATGACCACAACGGCGGCAACAACAACGTCTTATTCGCTAGATCCAATGCACTCTCGCGCGCACTTTTCCATCAAGCATTTGATGATCTCCACCGTCCGCGGCGAGTTCACATCAATCGCTGGCTCACTGCTTCTCGACAACGCCGATGTGGCCGGCAGCTCGGTGGATGCATCGATCGATGTTAGCAGTATTCACACAGGGCAGCCGGACCGAGACTGCCACCTCAAATCCGCAGACTGTTTCGATGTTGCAACCTATCCGAAAATCACTTTCAAATCGAAATCCATCTCCAAGACAGGCGATGAGGACGCGGTTGTCGTCGGCGATCTTACTATGCTTGGCGTAACGAAAGAAGTGACGCTTAAGGTCGAAGGCAGCCTGTCAGAGATCAAGGACCCGATGGGATACATCAGGATTGGATTCACTGCGGAGACAAAGGTCAACCGCAAAGACTACGGCCTGGTTTATAACGCCGCACTCGAGGCCGGCGGAGTAGCGCTCGGGGAAGAAGTTAAAATCACTTTAGACGTCGAGTTCGTCAAAAGCGCATAGCCCTACCTGCTGCGGGCGTACTAGCTTGTGGAACCATCAGGGCCGCGCTCTCGTCAAATAGTCTCAGCGCGGCCCGACCTTCGTAATGGCGGCTCTGTTGGGTAAGGTTATCTCTGGTCTGATGAGGGCATAACACTATAATGCGGCGACGTCAGAAAGAAATTTGAACCATGAGCCCTCAAGAAACAATCGAGAAACAACACGATCAAGATAGCCCGTTCGACAAAATCGCATCGGAAGCGACGACCGGTGGTGTGTTAGGCGCGATCGGCGGCGCAGTCATTGGCGGTATCGCCGGGGGGCCGTCGGGCGCCTTTATGGGGGCCGCCATCGGCGCCGGAGTATCTGCGGTTGCTGTAGATTATGTCGCCTTCGAAGAAGCGGAGACGCCGATCGGGCATGACGTTCTTTCAAATGTCCACGAAATCGAAGGCAGTCCCGCCGATGCACTCTTCCCGACCAAAGAATACAACGAAGTGATCCGTAAGCGAGCATTCGAGATCTGGAGCCGTCGTGGACAACCCACGGGTACCGCTGAAGAAGACTGGCAGGAAGCCAAACGTCAAATCGACCTCCGCCACGGTCTCTCCGACATGGCGTATTACGGTCACTGACTTTGTCCGTCAGAAGCGCGGGCGACCTCGCCCGCGCACTCCTGCTCTAAATTTTCAGCAAACACTTGCCGTGAATGCCACCGACCCTGAGTTTATCCAGCGTTTCCCCGGCGCAGTCAAGGTCGGCGACCACGTTGACCCGAGCAGTGATTGTGCAGTCTGCAAGTAAGCCGGCGATTTCGTTCAGGCCGTCGACCGTTGAGAAGGGGTTCGATTGGCCGACAATATTGAATGACTCTACGTGGCGCTCTTTAAACCATTGCTCGTCGGCGGCGTATATGGTTGAAACGAGCCTACCGCCTTCTTTGATCAGCTCGATATCCGCTCGGATTTTATCGGGTCCATTAACAAGGTCCAGAATGCAGTCGACGCCATCCGGATGAGTGTCTCTGACCAATTTAACCAGGTCCGGGGCGTTAGAATCGTAGACTTCATCAGCCCCGAGATTGCGCGCTTCCTCCCCTTTGCCGTGTACAACGGCAACGATTGTGGCGCCCTTTGCGTGAGCCATTTGGACGGCGTAACCTCCGACTGCGCCGGTGGCCCCGAACACAATCAAGCTCTGGCCTTGCGAAATCTTTAGCCAGTCAAGAGCCCCCAGCGCCGTAATCGCCGGGATCGGCAACGCTGCCGCTTGCTCATCCGAAACCCCGTCGGGGATTTGCGCGATCGGCTGTTCAGGATCGTCAGTATGCAGTGCAGTGTATTCGGCGTAAGCGCCATGTGACCTCGCCATTCCGAAGACTCGCCGGCCGGGTCGAATTACAGAATCTCCTTGAGGCGCCTTCACGACCACACCCGCAAAGTCGGCGCCCAGAACGTAGGGAAAGTGAGAGTCTTGCTTCAGGCGGTCCACCATCTTGTAGTCGACAGGATTAACTCCGGCATAGGTAACACGAATGAGATATTCATTATCACCTTCGGGAATTGGCAGATCCACAATTGCCGGCGCATCGCCGAATTTTTGTACAGCATAAGCACGCATAATCTCGCTCCTTACAACTTAAAGCCGATTTCTGATATGCGTAGCCTACCCATCTGACCGAACAACAAACCGCCGTCTTCCGAGCCGACGCTTGGGTTTAGAGGTCCTCTAGTATCCACGCGCGGGCCTTGACCTCCGCGTCTAAAGGAAATACTTTGACCCCGCCGGGAATCATAAAGCTAAACGCCGTGACTCCAAACCTGATCGAATCGGAGTCAGTAACCACTGCTGCCCGCATCCAGCGGCTGAGATGCTCGACGCCGACCTTAAAGTCATCCCAGACAGCGCCCGCTTGAAAGCCGGAGACGTCGGTACCGATACGATAGTAAAGCCGGAGCTTGTCATTGCTCTTCAGAGCTTTCTGGACTGCCGGAATGAGCACTGTCTCGTAGTCACTCTTGGTAACCTCGCCAGTACAGTCGAAGGCGAGTACAGAAGAGGGGAAGTTCTTGAGAATTTCAATCATTTTTACGTCCTTCACGGAAGCGTTGTCCGCCCCATACTTAACTCGAACCGCGCTGCTTCGATCGTGCGACCAAATCCTTCGCAGCCGTTTCCCAATCCGGAAAATCGAAAGTGAACCCATTATCCAAAAGCACACCAGGAACAACTCGTCGGCTCTTCAAAACCAGTTCGGTCTCAGTGCGCAAGAGCCGTGCACCAATCTCCAGCATCCATTCCGGGCCCGGTAGGCCAAAAGGCGTCTTCCAAGCGCTTCGGATCGCCCGCATGAATTCTGCATTTGGCAGCGGGTTTGGAGATGCGATATTGACCACACCTGAAATCTCGTCATGGGCTATCAGCCAGAAAATGGATCGGACGAAGTCGCAGTCGTGGATCCAGGAGACGTACTGCCGCCCGTCTCCCGAACGTCCTCCGAGGCCATGGCGTACCAGTCCCGACAGTGTTCATTTAATAATATACCT
>PLAD01000042.1 GCA_003134215.1 Armatimonadota bacterium | reverse complement strand
GCAGACTATGACAAGCAGCGGCGAATCATTATGGTCCAAATAGAGAACGAGCCGGACGGCGCCGGTGACCTGGAGAAGACAATTGATTGGGGTGATACGGCCGATAAGACCGCCAAGATGTACGCAGGAAACCAGCTTGATGCCGCCGCTGACCTGATGAACGCCCTCGGAATGGCAGTTCATACAAGTCGGCGCAATGTTGTCACCCGCTGCAATGTCGGAACTCCCTTTCGCGCGCTGGAGCTCTACCATGCGATTCGCAACGCAGGGTCTGGAGTCGACATAATTGGAGTAGATACCTACTCCAACGATACTGCGGTTACGAAAGACGTTCTCAATACGATTCCGATCACCACAATTGGAAACGTTGCGCATCAGCCGGAGGGTGAGGGGAGTGCGCCAAATATCATTTGTATGGTCCTTTCTGATTTCGAGGAGGGAGGAGGCTTTCTGCTCTACGACTTGAGCCAGTTAATGCGCGGAAAGCAGGGGGAAAATCCGAGTTTTTGGAGCATACGGGACGGTACAAAAATGCTTGACTATGTTGTCGACGGTATAAAGCGCGAGCGCCCGGAGCTTAAGACCGATCTGCTTCGGTCGTTCAACTTAACGATCTATAAAGTGGACAAACGAATTGCGGTCGCCCCAAAAGGGATGATCGCAGCGTTTAATATAGATTGTAACGATGGAGACTGGCAACAACAGCGGGTTGTCGGCGGCGTATCCGTAGGGTTCTACACATCGAACGGCGGACAGGCGCTTGCGATACTCGATTTCAACGGTGATTTAATACTCCTAAACATAGCTGACGCCGCCGTATTTACTTTCGATCAGGGTTATGTACAAACCGGCGGGGCGCCGGTAGGATACTTTGACGAAAACAATCTATGGCATGAGCAGGAGCGAAAGCCGTTCGCCGGAAACACGCTCAAGTTGGCAGCAGGCGATGTGGTAAGGCTTTCTCGTACATTCTAATCGAAAGCCGCAGCCCTCAGATCGGGAACGTTCGATATCCATGGAGGCCCGTGAAGAGGTATGTCAGCGCCCAGAGGGCGCTGATAACATAGTCGCCCAGTACGAGGCCGATAAAGAACGGGAGTGCGGTTCGGAAGGTTTTGATGCCGCCGAACCGGATGCTCAGCGCCTTTGCCGTCCAGCCAAGAAACATAGGGAACCAGATCCAGTCGATGCCGCTGCCGCCAAGCGCAAAACCGATGGGGTGGAACGGCCACCAGACAAATTGGGTCCGCAGTACCGCAAGGATGATCGTGATGACAAGGCCGATCGCAGCGCCGGTCAGACCGGGTGTATCTGTCGGCTTCGGCGCCGTAATCCATCCTTCCAGCGTCATAAACGGCGCTGAGCCCCAGCTCGTTCTCCAACTCTCAACCGTGGCGCTCGCTGCGCCGTAGTGATAGTAGAGTCCCAGAATTGAGACCCAGGACGCCGCAATTACGACAACGGCTCCCACCATGATCGCGAGGGTGAGGCGGCGTGGATCGAGATTGTTGTGTTGTGAAATCTTCATTGCTTCCATCTGCGCGGGCAGCTCAATCGATCGCGCATCAGAACCGAAGACGCCAACGAAGGACATAGCGGTCATATCCTGGGCTGTGAACTGGCTTGAACCACCAAAGTTGACTATCGATGGGACGATTTGCGGTCCGGTGGCCCAGGCGATACCCGCTTCCGCGCGAATACGTGCGATAGCGATCGACAGGAGAAGGAACAGCACGAAGAAGATGAGCGCTGTCGACCATGTCGCACCTAATGCGATAGCGAAACCACAGAGTGCAAGCATCGATGCAAAAACGCCGATATACGCTGCACGGTAGCTCAGTGGTTCATCCGCATCGCTGTTATCGGNNGGCAGCGCCTTTGTTCAGGAACGCAGTATGGAACGCCCGCTTCAAATGTGGAAATGCAAAGACCAACGACATGATCGCTAGACCCATATAGGCGCCGTCACTTTGTTCTGAGATATACGGTATCCGGTTGCTGGTGGTAGAAGCCCCCGCATCGCGAAAGCCGAAAGCTACGGAAAGGATCGCTTCGGCCTTAAAGAAGAGGTAAAAGAACCAGCAAGAAAAGGAGACATCGAGCGATAACAGATAGGTGAGGCCAATGACCAGCGGATAAAAAGCCAGCTGAAACGTCCCCATCCCGCTCCAGGGAGGAACTGTAAAGATATGTGTCAGATCCAGTGATACTTCATTCGGCTTGATCGGGATGTACGGTATGGCAGGGTTCACCGAGTAATGCAGGGCCGCGAGGGTTTCGAGGACGGATGCAGCTAAAAAGCCCGACCAGAACACTTTGCTCTTCCAAGTTGCATTATCTCCACCGTCCTTAGTAATTTCAATAGGGATGATGACAATAGGAAAAAGAAGCTTCTCCTGTTCTACCCACTGTTTTCTAAGCAGTGTGCCGATACAGTAAGACAGAAAGAACACGACAAGAAAGACAGCCGACCAGATAATGATCGGTATGATCCAGCCTTCAATATGTTCTGTCGTGAAGAAGTTGGAATGGCCCTGATAGAATGCATTGACCACTGAGGGATTCGGCATGGCCCAAGCAGGAATGAAGTGAGTCCACTTATTCCAACCATTTGCCGCTGTTGTGTAGTAGCGAGGCCCCGCGATCATGTTAGCTATGAATTGCAAGGCCCCCAGACCGCACAATCCCATTGTCGCGCTGTTGATCGTATAGATCACAAGGAGTTCCGCCTGGCTGAGAGCTATTTGCGGAGCTATTTTCTTGACCAGGACATTCAGTCCGATTATGACCACGAGCGCAAAGGCCACAGCCATAATAAAGGACATTGCGATCAAATCGGAGCCGCAGGCGACGATCTCGGTATATTCGGCCCAGAAGACGATCAGTGGGCTGATCGCTAACCCGATCAATACGGCGCGACCCGTAAGGGGTGTAAATCCTGGGATAGTCGGCTCGACAACCCCGCCGGCCTGGTGTTCGACATCAATCATNNGCGAATTATTATCCTGTTCACTATACACCATATCTCTGCGTAAGATATTTGTGCAAAATTAGAGATCTCGCAAATAAAACACCACGAAGAAGAGTAACATTGATTAAAAACGAACATATGTGCGTATAATTGAATCGAAATGGTTACAGCCTGCTTTTATTTGCCGGATATTGGGATTGCTGTCGAGTTAGTGCGCGTGCCCTACCATCGTGACAGCCCCCTTGTTCTGGCGCAGCAGGGGGTTATTTCGACGGTGTCGGATATCGCAAAGCGTCAGGGTATCTCTGCCGGCATGACGATAACAGGCGCTCGCGCGCTTTGTCGCGATCTGATCGTTTTACCGTACGATCGAGCGTCTTATGCGGAGGCTGCGGAAGCTGTCTGGGATATATTGGCGACTGAAAGCAGCAAAGTAGAGCCTGTAAGCCCGGAAATCTGCTTTCTTGAACTCTCGGAAGCTCACTGTCTCACAATCTCAAAGAGACTCGGCGCATTGCTGGCAAAGCATGTGAAGGTTTCCGTCATGGTCGGGATAGGTTCTAGTAAATTGGTAGCCGAGCAAGCCGCCAGAAAGAACGACAAAAGTTCACTCGTCAGGGTCCAGGTAGGAACTGAGGCGGCTTTCCTTGCATCCATCCCTCTCATTAGTTTACGTTCTGTCCATCCAGCAATTAAGCAGCGACTGATGCGGCTTGGAGTAAATACATTAGGCGATATGCTTCGCCTTCCTGAACGCTCCCTGACTCGTCAATTCAAAGAAGCCGCGCGCCATCTACAACGTCTTGCCGTCGGTGAGGACGGCGAAGCGGTCCGCGCGCTCTGGCCGCCGCCGGTTATCGAAGAGGAGATAGTCTTTGAGGAAGAGACGATAAGGCGAGAAGAAATTTTACTGGGGATCAAGAAGTGCGCCGCAGCAATTTCAGCCGCTCTGGAAGAAGCAAATACCTATTGCCGCAAGTTAATGCTTTTAGTTTCACTCGCTGACGGCAGTGAGATCCGGCAGAGTGAATCCCTGCGTGCTGCCACGAACGAACCGTCGGAGCTCAGCGCGGCCGGACAAAGACTTCTGCGACGGCTGCTCATTGACCGTCCTGTCGTCGGAATTAAAGTCGTTGGAGGAGGTCTGGGCGCCGGATCGGGAGTTCAGCTGTCACTACTCGATGACAATGAACGGTCTGCTGCGGAGGAGGGCGCTCGGTCCGTTAAGCTTGAGGAGACAATCGCTTATGTTCGTAAGCGCTTTGGGGTCAGCGCAGTAGTTTCAGCATCGCTGTTCAAGACGATGCGACAATCGCAGTTGTGGGTCTATCCACTCGGACAGCGCAAGCGTGAGAGCGTGATGGTGGCCACCGATCGTACGGGGCGGCCTTTACGGTTCTATCGAAGCAGGAATCTTACACATACGAAGCACGAGATCGCCGAGATTCAGGATCAGTGGAACCAGGCGGCCTGGTCGTGGGAAAAGGTGCTGGAGACGGAATGCTTTCGTGTAGTCACCGACCCATGGGGTTTGCACCAGCTAGAGCATCTTGGTGTAGAATGGACCCTTACCGGGACGGCGGATTGAGAGAGATGCTGCGTTAGCTCTTCACATCTCGCCACTGAAAAATGGCTATGCCGGAGGCAATGCAGATCACGATCCAAGCAGCAAGAACCGCTATGCTTCCCCCGATTGTCCAGCCGGTCAGGGGGAAGCTGTTGGTGATCTGGCCTGCGATTTGCCACTGTTCGAAGAACGTGTATTCAATCCACTTCGTACTCGAGAAAAAATGCAGGATCGGCATGCAGATGGAACAGATTACAGTCATTCCCATACATAATCCCACTGCGGCGACTCCGTTTTCAGCTACTGTCGAAATAAGCAGGAATACACTCACGACCGACAAAAGGCTGATCATTTCCAGACCGTAAGCGCGGAGCGTCACCACTGCATAGGACGACCCTCCCTCAGCGAGTGCCGGCGTGGAAAATGAGCCGAAGCCGGACGCGGCGCCCAGCGCGACATATATACAAAGGGCGGAGTAGCATACAAGAGCAACGCTGACGAAAAATGCCGCAATGAGCTTGCTCAGCCAGATCTTCCATCTGCTGACCGGCCTGATAAGCAGCAGCTTAAGAGTTCCTTCTGTCAGTTCACCGGCGACTATATCCCCGACGATAACCGCGATGAGCAATGGAAATAGTAACTGCGCAAAACCTCCGGAAGCTCCGGTACTGACCATTTGTGCGGCTGTGACCCCTAGAGCGCCCGCGAACCCACGCATAGTAAGCGCTGAAAGGATGGCGATCACTGTAAGTAACGCCATCACGACGAAAAAACGTCGTTGAGCGACAATTTTGGAAATTTCGTTGTAGACTAATCCTCCCATCAGGACAGTCCTCCCGTCGAGCCATTCGCTCCGCGAGTCAATTCGAGGAATGCATCCTCGAGACTGCGGGTGACGCCTTCAATTCGCGACACTTTTATTCCCGCCTTCACCAGGCTCTCATTAAGCGAGCTTGGCTCTTGATCCGACTCGACAACGAGCGCGTTTGCCGTTTCATCCTTACTGACGATCTTCCATTTTTGCGCTTTTGAAAGCTCGACTGCGCGGTTCAGGTCGGCAACCACGAAACGATAAGAAGCGGCTTTTCCCTGGGTAAAGGAAGCAATACCTCCGCTCGCCACTGTTCGTCCCTGGTTGATAATAGCGATCGAGTCGCAAACGGTTTGAACATCATGCAGTAGATGGCTTGAAAGAAGTACCGCCATCCCCTGTGAGTCGGCAAGATGACGGATCATCTGCCTTAGCTCCTGAATTCCTTGAGGGTCGAGCCCGTTCGTCGGCTCGTCGAGCAACAAAAGCTTCGGATGGTGCAGTATTGCCTGCGCTATTCCGAGACGCTGCCGCATGCCGAGCGAGTAGCGTGTAATTTTTTCGTTAATTCTATCCGCAAGGCCGACCAAGGCCACCGTTTCGTCGATCTGC
This sequence comes from Armatimonadota bacterium, assembly GCA_003134215.1. Classification (GTDB taxonomy): domain Bacteria; phylum Armatimonadota; class Armatimonadia; order Armatimonadales; family Capsulimonadaceae; genus BOG-944. The sequence continues at coordinate 1,663 of PLAD01000042.1, read as the reverse complement.
GCGTTTGTGATACCTGGCCGCATACGCGCATATTGCGCGAGGTTTTGGCGGCCGGTGAGAAACTTGTACATTTCGGGGTTTTCGATGATAGCCCCGACCGGACGCAGCGCGTTTTCGAAATCTGCGCGGACGTCGTGCCCGAAAAGGCTGACCGAACCTGAGGTCGGGCGAATGAGACCAACCAGCATCCGCAGCACCGTCGTCTTGCCGGCGCCGTTCGGGCCTATCAAACCGAATACTTCTCCTGGCTTGACCTGAAAGGATACATTAATAACAGCCTGGCGGCTGCCGTAGGATTTGCTGATATTGGCCGCATCGATGGCCGCGGGTTCGGCAGACATAAGTGGTTTGTGACCGTTTCTACTGGGAGACAATGATTTGCTACGCAATACTACTCAATATTTCAAACTTTCTAGATAGCGGCGTTCATTTGGAGAAGGCAGCAGTTTGAAAATTTAACGTCGTAGAGTTGGTCGGTTTGGCTTAATCGGTCGATATGGTGAATGCTACCGAGACATTTCCGTGGATTGCATTGGAGTAAGGGCAGACGGAATGCGCTGTTTGCGTTAGTTTTTCCGCTGCGGCGAGCTCCGCTCCCGGAAGAGAGACAGAAAGAGCGACATCGAGTCCGAAGCCTTCGCCTGCTTCCCGCGGACCGATCGCGACAGTCGCAGTGACCGCCGCGTTGGAGGGAAATGGGCTGTTTTGCTGTCCAGCGATGTATTTCATCGCGTTTAGAAAGCATGCTGCATATCCCGCTGCAAAAAGCTGTTCAGGGTTTGTGCCTTCTCCGCCGGCGCCTCCAAGCTCTTTTGGCGTAGAGAGGTTGACGGCCAGTCGGCCATCGTCTGCGGCGGCGCGCCCATCTCTGCCCCCGGTAGCGCGTGCAGACGTATGATATAAAGCCTTAATTGACATATTGATTACTCCATTGATCGATTTCGCGAGTGTCTTTTCGTCAAGGGACGCCCTGAAAGGAAAGGCACTCTCATCTCAACACAGTATGATTAAAAAAAGCTCCGTGAATCTCAATGCTTGATCAGTGCAGCCAGGGTAGGCAGGTCTGAGATCTTTCCCTGTTCGAAAGACCGGAGGATTTTGGTGAGATAGGGGATGTTGTGTTCGACAGCACGTGAAAACGATTGAACCAAAAAAACGACATCGTCGTCTGAGACCAGCGTTTTCAGGTGTCCGGTCATTCCTATAAAGAGGGTTCGCGCGAAAATATACTGGGTCGCGAGCAGCACGAATTCTTGATAAATCGATCGTGTTTCAGCATAGAGGCTTGTCTGAGGTCCGAACGGCGTCAAGTCTTTGTATGCTTTCGATTTAAGGTAGTTTTCCCAAATATATTCTCGAGTCGCGATATAGGGTTGATAGGTCGAATCTCGTATTTTATTAAACTGCAAGGCAAGAGCCGCTGTTTCTAAACCATCCTTGAAACCGATACCTTGAATAAACTCCTGATAACAGTCGAGAAAGCGCTGTGCAGTATAGTCGGATTTGATTCGGTCTTCGATCGATGTGATGACGACGTTCAGCAGCAATTCAGTATTCGGGACAATCCCGCTGAGTGTACCGTCGAAGCGACGCTGAGCAATGTTATCGGTGAACGATAAGGTCAGCTGTGGAACTCCCAGTTCGAATTGGTCTTGCGGCATTC
>PLAD01000293.1 GCA_003134215.1 Armatimonadota bacterium | reverse complement strand
GCAGCTCTCGCTGACGGGGATGCATCGCGCGGATTCGCATCCGGGGCTCCTGATGCCCGTATTGAAGAGCTCGACTTTTCGGTCCGTACATACAACTGTCTAAAGAAGGCCAGCGTGCTGACAATTGGCGAACTCGCGCAATTGTCCGAGCTTGATCTGATGCAGATCCGCAACTTCGGAAAGAAATCGCTCACAGAAGTGAAAGAAAAGCTCGCTACTCTCAATTTGACGCTTAAGGGTTCGCCTGAAGGCCTCGAAATCGGCGGATATTCGGATGATGCCGATGACGATGCTGAGGAAGCTCTTGACGAAGAGGAAGAAGCTGTCGAAGTGTAAACTCGGTTGGCGCTCAGCGCCGACGTAGTAAAGGAAATTTAGGAATGCGACATAAAGTCGGAGGCAGAAAATTCGGATTACCCAGCGATCAGCGCCGTGCGTTGCTTAAGGGGCTGGTGCGCGCACTGCTGACTTATCAGAAAATTGAAACGACAGAGACCAGGGCTAAAGATGTCAAGATCATCGTCGAACGGCTTATTACTCGTGCAAAGAATGACGATACTGTACATTCGCGCCGGATAGTGAACCGCTACCTGACCGATGAAACTTTGGTGCGCCATCTGTTTACAAAGATTGCTCCCGAATATAAGACTCGTCAGGGCGGATACACCCGTATCAGCAAGATTGGCTTGCGCCGCGGCGATGCCGCTCCGATCGTCATTCTGGAGCTGATGACCGATATCGAGTTTGGTTTACCTATCGTTCCGGACAAGATTGGAACTGCCAAACGGCCTGTTGCCGAATAAGCTGGTTTCTCATTGGAAACTCGACGGATCAAGATGGTCGTCGAATATGATGGAACAGCCTTTTACGGATTTCAGCTGCAAGGGCAGGGCGAACGAACCGTTCAAGGAGTATTGCAGCGGACGATAACGAAGTTGTCCGGGCAAGAGACTACAGTACACGGAGCGGGTCGCACTGATACCGGAGTGCATGCTCGGGGACAGGTCGTCCATTTCGACACGACGTGGAAAGTGCCGATTCATAAGGCTGGTATTGCCCTCAATGGATCGCTGCCGAACGATGTTGCGGTTCGTGAATGTAAGGAAGTCGACAAAGAGTTTCATTCGCGGTTCTCGGCGAAACAGCGGACGTACGTGTATTTGATCTGGACCTTGGAGCAGAGGTCTGCATTGTGGGGCAGATATTCGATGCACGAGCCGAGGCCGCTCGATGTAGCTGCGATGTCGGAGGTGGCATTTGCGTTGCAAGGCCGGCGCGATTTTGCATCGTTCGCAAATAAGAGCGAAGTAGAGCCGCCGCATATGGTTCGCGATTTACGAAGGTTCGACGTTCGAAGCGCCGGACGAGGACGGTTTATCGCAGTTCGGCTTACTGCCGACGGATTTTTAAGATCGATGGTCCGCAACTTAGTTGGGGGCTTGAGAATGGTAGGCCTGGGCGAAATCCAACCAGGACAGTTGTACGAAATAGCGGAAAAGGCGGATCGGACGATGAATCGATGTCCTACCGCCGCGGCCAATGGGCTTTGCCTTTGGCGCGTTGATTATTGAAAGAACGAATGAAGGAAGCATTATGAAGACCTTTAGCGCTAAACCTAAGGATATGGAAGCGAGCCGAGCATGGCTGATCATCGATGCGGCCGGCCAGCCGATGGGCCGAGTGGCAGCCGACGCAGCGCGGTTGCTGCGTGGCAAGCATAAGCCTCAGTTTACGCCGCATGTCGATTGCGGAGACCACGTGATTATTATCAACGCGGCCCAGATCCGACTGACCGGAAACAGCAAGCCGCTCGAGCCGATTTACCATCACACAGGTTACCCTGGTGGTATCAAGTCGATTGCTCGCCAGCGTGAAATTGAAAAGTCACCCGTGAATGCGCTTCTGAGGGTTGTCAAAGGCATGCTGCCGCACAACACACTTGGCGCCAACACTTTGAAGAAGCTGAGGGTCTACCCAACAGCCGATCATACACATCATGCCCAGAATCCAGAAGTCTGGAACGGGATCAAGTAATCAGGAAGAGCTAGGATCAACAAATGCCATCAACAGACTCACGCTACTACAGCACCGGTCATCGTAAAAACGCTACGGCCAAAGTCTGGATCTCGCCGGGTTCAGGAAACTTCACCGTCAATTCACGTTCATCTGCAGCCTACTTCGGTCGGGCGGTACTCGAAGCGCTAGTACGCCAGCCGTTTCAGGTCACCGACACGTTGGGTAAATTCGACGTTACAGTGAAGGCGCTGGGCGGTGGAATCTCAGGTCAGGCGGGCGCGGTGCGACACGGAATCTCAAAGGCCTTGATCGTATTCGATCCCGATCTTCGTCCTGTTTTGCGAAAGCTTGGATTGCTTACTCGTGACCCACGAGTCAAGGAAAGTAAGAAGTACGGCCGCAAGCGGGCGCGACGTGCTTTTCAGTTCAGCAAGCGCTAACATTTTAGCGGCCGGCGGCGTATAGTAAAGTATGATCAGCGAGCAGGCTTCGTTTCTCAGTCCCGTTGACATGATGATTGTGATGGCAGTCGCTCTCGTCGTGTTTGGGCCGGCTAAGCTGCCTGAGGTAGGCCGCCAGCTCGGACAGGCGATC
>PLAD01000188.1 GCA_003134215.1 Armatimonadota bacterium | reverse complement strand
AGGTCTCCGGCGGTTTGACTGCTGCTTCGCCGGCCGCAAACACTGCTCCTGGCAGTACGCTCGCTACTTTAACGTCCAACGCCGAAGGTACTTCCGGCACTGACGGTTATCAGGCGACCTTCAGCCCCACATAGGCTGCTGATTCCTGAGCGATCCACGAAGGCTCTTGCTGATTTCCAGCAGGAGCCTTATCAGTTTTCATGGTCTCTCCCTGAACTCGGGGTGTATTCACTCGGCCGGCGTCGACTGTATTTACAGAATTTTGCAAATTTATTGTTAGTAGAGACTAGTATTGTTGGAATCTCCGTTCAAATGGAATATATAATATTAGTACCTGCTACGTCTGGTGTGTTCGAGGTTATTGCCCTCGTAAAAAATGCTAAACAGGAATGCTGTTAAGTTAAGAAAGTTTTTTCGCAATCGGTGTAATCTGTAAGGAGGCTTCACTATGTCCAATGATCGAAAGAAGGGTTTTACCCTGATCGAACTGCTCGTTGTTATCGCAATTATCGCGATTCTCGCTGCTATTCTTTTTCCTGTATTTGCAAAGGCGCGTGAGAAGGCGAGGCAGGCGTCTTGCCAGTCCAATATGAAGCAAATCGGACTGGGTTNNAGTCGACCGGTATCTTCCACTGTCCTGATGATGCTACGCAGGCGACCGGAGCGTACTATCCGATCTCATATGCCTACAACAGCAACTTTGTCCCTAATTGTTCAGACGGATCTCTCGCGATCACCAACGCTGCGCTAAACGCACCCGCCGGCACCGTACTTCTTGCCGAATGCCAGGGAGTTCAAGCTCCCGTAACAGCGCCTGAAGTCAATGCGACAATCACTGCATTACAAGGCGTCTCTCCGGCCGGTAATGGATACAACTTCTCGAGTACCTATGCTGGTACCTCGAATGCGGCGAATTCTTCAACCGGTTACGTGACCGGTCCGATCGGTGCGTCCTANNCTGACGGCCACGTCAAGTTTCTCCTTGGCCAGAAGGTCTCCGGCGGCCTGACTGCCGCTTCGCCGGCCGCACTCACTGCTCCTGGCAGCGGTAACGCTAGTGTTACGTCCAACGCCGAAGGTACCTCCGGCACTGACGGTTATCAGGNNAGGCGACCTTCAGCCCCACATAAGCCAGGCTGAAAAATCTTAAAGCCCCTTCCGAGTCTATCAGAAGGGGCTTTTAATTTGCGTGTGATGTCGCTTCCCCAGATACCCAAGTGAAGTGCGAGACAATCGTTTTAATTACAGGAAGCGTCGCTCGTACAAATCGATCTCAGCGCAGCAGCTGCCAGCTGGTCGTTAGGATTGAGCTGCACAGCTCTTTTTAGCGGGTCTATGGCATCGTTGGGACTGTGCTCGTAATAAAGAGCCAGACCGAGATTTCGCCATAAAGATCCGACATTCGGGGAGTTCCGCAAAGCTGCCGCTGCGACGCCCAGCGCTTCGGAATACCGCTGGTTCCGGAGATAGTATTCAGATAGTTTGTCTGCTGCCAAGTAATCGGACGGGTTCAGCTGCAGGGCAGTCGTCAGTTCCTCGACCCCACTAGCGTACTCACGATCTGCANNCAAAGCGCAGTCCCGAGGTCTCGGTGGTTCTTCTCACTTCGCGGATTTAGAGCAATGCCTGCACGGAACTGATCTTCGGCCTCCCGAGTCTCACCAAGCTCAAGGCAGACGCCCCCTAAAGTATCTCGATACAGCGCACTGCCGGGGGCTAATTCAACTGCACTTAACAGGTGAATCTTGGCTTCTCCAAGGTTGTTTTGCTGATCTAATATCTGGCCCAGACCATCTTGGGCCACCGCGCTCCTGGGATTAACGGTGACTGCGTGAGCAAACAGCGTACCACTGTCACGCCAGTATTGTGCCTGATGATAGCTGGCGAAAGAGCAGCAGATAACGCAGGTAAGGCAGGCCGGTATTAGTGCCGGCTTCCACTTCGACGGTACTGCTGCGATTGCGTGTGCCGCGATAGTCGCAATCCCCGCCATCGGCAGATACATGTACCGATCGGCAGTCGTTGAAAACGATTGGAATACAAAAGGGGCCAGTCCTAGCACGGGCAGAAGGCCAACGAGAACCACGCAAAGACCGAAGCCGACATAGGGCGCCAAGCGCCGTGCGGCGTAGGCGAGACAGGCGAGCAGCGCAGGGATAAGCCATTCGACGTAGGCCCACCAGTGCCCCATAACCCAGGTGGGCGTTCTGCCGTAATCAATCGTGAAGTTAAAGGGGGCGACCAGCTTCCACAGGTAGAAGCTCACCGCATCTCCGGCGACGAATGGACGCTGCCATATTGCTATGACTTGGTGGAGCGGCGGACCCTGGACGAGAGCCGTTGCACAAATGACAACCACACCGAATGGAATAAATGGCGCCGCATCCATAGAAATTTGCTTCATTGATCGACCGGAATGCCAATAACCGATCGCGGCGATAAGCAGACATATAATGACCGATGAAGGCTTGCTGAGCATTGCGCACGCCGAAAGTAGGATAGCTGCACCGTACAGTACTCTTGAGCCCGCGAAATTTCCCGCATTTTTTGTATCAAGGTAGGACAGATACAAATGAAGCGTTGAAAATGTGAACGAAGCTGCCAGGAGTCCGCGCAATTCCGAGACCCAGGCAACGCTTTCAACCTGTATTGGATGGATGGCAAAGACGACCGCACCGAGAACTGAACCCAAATCACTGCGAGTCAACCTTCGAAGCAGGAAAAAAAGCAGGACGACATTAAAGCAGTGGAGAAGCAGGTTTGCCGTATGGAAAATATGTGGGTCCAGCATCGCGTCCGTGCTCGTCAAGCGCAAAGAACCGTATGGGCGATGTGCAAGGACGACTAATAATCCAAACGCTGTATAACTAAGAGGGACGTAGAGCTGCTGGTAGGGATGGGTCCAGAAATGCGATATATCGTGTACGCTGAAGTCCTGGAAGTACGGATTATCGAAAACGTGAAGTTGATCGTCCCAATAGACGAAATCGAATCCGGTCACCTGGCGAAAGGTGACGACCGTAATGAGTACGATCGCCGCGAGCGCTGCCATCGCCGATTCTCGATGCGCCAAACCCGGCCACAAAGGTGCGGAAGGTATCGGAGGATTGGCAGTCGTCTTGGTTCGCTCCATGGAGAGCATGTAGTATATCTGGATCGAAGTAAAAAAGCAAATTAAACTAGGCGGTTCACGACGTTGGGCGATGATCGTCGGTTACGACAAAGTCTGGTTGAGCCTTGAAAATAAACACGCCATCGATCCGAGGGTCAAAATCCTTGTCCGGTCCAAACGTGTGCAGCGGGAGTTCTGGTCTGTTGGTTTGCTTCCAATAAACATTGAGAATTTTGACCAATTCGAAGTTGTGACGAACAAGGCGCCCGGCTACAATATGTGGGCGTGAAAAATAGGCCATGTCGCCCAGCGATTGCGGCCTGGACCCATATGAAACAAACCACGTAGGGTAATTGTCTTCGATCATAATTGGCGCATGCAATGCTTCGGCGGTTTGTGGAGAAAAGTTGCTCCGCCTGTCTAGCTGGCAGCATATTCTAATCTTATCGCCGGCGTAGTACGCGATTGGAGTGTTGTAAAACGCCGGAGAAGCGGTGACTGTATCGTTGTACTGTGCATTTTCATTAAGGTATGCGGCCACCTCTTCATGAGCGGTTGGGTAGGGGTGAGTGACTTCGTCGATATAGTTTGGCAGGAGCCAGCGAAACGCGTGGGTCTCCGGGAAGTATGTGCCCACGAATGGCGGTGTTAATGTCAGGGCGTTCGAACACAAAATCGTTGCAAACAGCGCGAAGGCGGCAATCGGGTATCGGCGGTGGACATACCAGAGCAGCGCGCCGGTAAGCCCGGCCATCCATGGGATCATGACGGTCTGGTAGCGCAGATCGACAATTTTTGCGTCAATCGTGTCACCCGGAGAAATTAGGCCCAGCATCAGAATCGGTACAAATACCATCACCGCAAATTGCAGTGTCAGGTCAAACGCCTGCACTTCGGTCTCATTCAATTTTTGCCGGTTTTGCCATTCAAACCGGAGATAGCCGGCCAGACCCAGAGCGGCCGGCCACGGTAATATCGCGTGAAGGTTAAGGTCGCGTAAGTTCCACCAGAGCAGCTTCGCATGGTGCGGAAGCCAGGGTTCAGGCTTGGCAAGTTGAAGGAAGGTTAGTCCTCCATTCAAGAAAGCGTAGGGAATGGTGGTAAATAGGAAAATTGCGAGTGCACAAAGGGGTTTGATACATCCTTTTCTTTTGATCGTATCACGGTAAAACAGTAAGTGGACCGCGGCCAGCGCTGCTAAAAAGATCGCGCACGATAGATATTGTGCGTAGAAAAGTGCGATTGATAAGATCAGCAAAAGGGCGAGGTCTGAATCACGCCGCTTTGCAATATATCGGCGATAGAGAAAATACAGGACGACAGGAAACAGCATCGTCAAAGAATAGTAACGACAGTTCCGTCCATAGAGCAAAAACGCAGGCGATAAAGCGAGGATAGCTGCAGAATAGACCTGAAACGACTCACTTGCCGGTATTGCGTATCTGAGGAGGATGACGAAGAAAAGAACCGTAAAAATCGCGGCAAACGCAAAAGGCAGTCGCGCTGACCAGTCCGATACCCCTAAAATCTTGAACGACGCTGCCGCGACAAGCGCTTCGAGCGGCGGATTGCCGTCGCCATACTTGTCATAATAGGTCGTCAGATCGTCATCGGTATACATGTTCCGTCCGTCCCACATGCTCAATCGTCCAGTTCGAATGAGAGTACGGGCTGACCACGCAATGGACGCTTCATCGTCCCAGCAACTCGCATTACCGAGGCCGATCAACATTAAGCCGCCGGAAATCATCGGCAAAAGCCAAAGGAGAATAAGACTGACCTGCCCTGCCTGCAACGTGCGCGCGGAGAAGCCCCAAGTTTTGTTTGAAATATTCATAACTCGCACAGTTGCATCAACAGCCCTGGTTAAGAGGTATTGTAACTTCTCTCATGAAAAACGGCTCGCAGTCACATGCGCCCAACACCAACGGCATTCGTGATGCTCTTTCAGCGCTGACTTCGTTCCGATTTCTCAGGTTTAGTCTCGTCGGCGCTGTCTCCACCATTATCAGCTTGATTGTCTTTAATGTCGTCTACTACTTAACCGGCATTCTCCCGCTGTCTCAGTTTTCAAGTATTGTCGCCGGCGCTGCCAACGGAGCATGTTGGCACCGAGCTTGGACTTTTCGAGACCGTAGGGCCGATGCTCCGTCTCGCCAAGTCATTCGCTTCTTAGCAGTCACTACAGTAAGCTGCATCATCAGTACGGTTATTTCCGCCGCTGTCATTGCGTGGTGGCCGTTCGGACCCACCGAAGCTGAGCAGCTTCGCTTCCACAATTTTATTGCGATAGTACTAGGACTTTCAAAACACCGATACTCACCACTTCGTGCAAACGTCGGTGCGTTAGCGGGTGGACTTGTTGCGCTTGCTTGTAGTTATTCCGCTAGTGCGGCATGGGCCTTCCGGCGGTAGAGAACCAACAGCTCCAGTGTACCGACCTAAGGCATGTACTTGTAAAAAATCTTTCGGCAGAGCGTATTAAGGGCGCATAGCTGTCGTCCGATGAGCCAGTCGATCTCCCTGACGCCGTAGTCGCCGTGCCGGACTGTTTCAACGAAGCTATTGAACATAGTAGTTTGCTCATCCGCCAGCCGAAAGCTCCACGCACCTCGCGATATACGGAAAGAACTCACGACTTCCGGCAGAGCATACATGTTGCCGATTGCGAGGAGGCGACACCAGTAATCGAGGTCGATCACGTATGGAAGGGTTCCGTCAAACTCTCCGGCAGCTTTGGCGGCGGACGCACGAAAAAGCACCAGCGACGGTTCGCCGATAATGTTCCGGCCAAGTCGTACCGTTAGTCTTACAGCCTGCGCGCCGGTCCATCGGCCCCTCCTACCTGGAAACCTGCGGACGAATTTCTTTGTGCCGTC
>PLAD01000224.1 GCA_003134215.1 Armatimonadota bacterium | reverse complement strand
TGAAGTAGACCAAGAAGTCTGGTCGGACCGTAAGAAAACATGGATTCGTCCTGAACCTCACTACAAGGTAGGTGTCTTCGCACGATATGCTGCAACAGTCGCTTCAGCTTCAGAGGGAGCGATACTCAAAACTCCAACGTATTCCTAACTGGAACTATCATTCAGCTTTAAGACGTATAAAAACCAGTGAAACAAACTATATCCGAACGGCCGCGCACACGACGAAAGCGGCGATCAGTAATCCCAGACATAGCGTTCATATTGCTGACCTTTGCGATTGCAGCTACATTAGGAGTGTTTGCTTACTCCAAGTATTCCCAATTTCTGTTTAAGCCTAAGCCGGCAGATACAGTTCCGGTCGCTGTAAACCCTGCATCCCAGTCGTTACAGTTGCCGCTGACCGGACCTTCAGTCAGCGAAACAGCGCCGAGTTCACTGCCTGCAGGGTCGGTGTATTTGCCTAATCCTCGCCTTCCGCTGACTATCGATCGATTTAATGATCGGGGAGTTACTCTGGTGTTGGTCGAAGGAGGGGTTCTAGGCACACGTCGGTCACCCATTCGGCAGGGAGTTGAAGATTTCGTTCGCGAAGCCGGAGCTACTGCAGGTATCAATGGCACCTTCTTTGCGAACGCTTCCCTGAAGGGCACTGATAATCTACTTATCGGTCCATCTCTTTGTGACAACGAAGCATCGGAGACGATGAGTCCGTTCGACACGAAGCCGCAGCTTGAGGGCCGCCCATTGGTGGTTGTCTCTCCCACTTGCACCTGCATCGTTCCGTACGACACTAGTTCCCTGTCGCTTCCCGGCGCTATTCAGAACTTGCTTCCGGATGTCACTAATGCTTTCTTAGGCGGCGTATGGCTTGTTCGCGGCGGGGCTGCCTCGACTCTTGATCAGTTGAATGCCTATAATGTGCACGATGCAGAAGACCCCCGCAGACGGGCTTTCTTTGCGATTATGCCGGATGGCAGGCCGGTACTCGGCGCAAGCGACGGAAGTATAACTTCCAAGCATCTCGCGCGTGACCTCGCGGCTGCCGGAGTTAGAGAGGCGGTCTTACTGGACTCCGGCTTCAGCACGTCTCTGGTTTTCCAATCGACGATTCTCGTCACCGGCCATTCCACCCCTACTGTTCCAAGTCGGCCTGTTCCACAAGCGCTCGTACTTTACGGTCAGCCAGACCCTTCGGCATTGACTCAAGTCCAAACTGCGGCGCCAGCCCCGCCAACGTCGTAACCGATCGCTCTATATCGAGCGTCCATGTAGTCCGTTTCCGTGCGTAATCACGCGCTTTTTTCGCGTGATTGCGTGCGAGGTACAATATGTAGACTATGATGAGCTCAGAATCTCAACTCGTTCCATCGCGCTCTTTGACGATGGCGGACGAACGTGTCGTGACGCAACGGCGACGCTCGGATCGAGCTGTTATCGAGAAAGTAGAGCACCAAAGCGCCGCTGACCGGGCCGGCATTCTTGTGGGCGACATACTCCTGTCACTGAATGGAACCCCTGCCCTCGACATAGTCGACTATCACTTCTATACCGCCGGAGAAAACGTCATCATTGAGGTGGATCGGGCCGGCGAACATCTGTCATTTCTCGTTACGAAGGAATATGACGAAAACATTGGGATTGAATTCGCAGACGATCTGTTCGACCGTGTGCACATTTGCAAGAATAAATGCGTCTTCTGCTTTCTATATCAGCAGCCGAAAGGCCTTCGACCCTCTTTGTATATCAAGGACGACGACTACAGATTGTCGTTTTTGCATGGGAACTACCTAACGCTCACAAATATGTCGGAAGAAAGTTTCCAAAGGGTAATCGACCAACGCCTCTCTCCCTTGTTCGTTTCTGTGCATGTCACTGATCCAGGCGTACGGGGCGCAATGCTCGGTCGTAAGGGTCCCGAACCAATTCTCCCTCGACTGAGGATGCTCGCCGAATCAAAGATACAAATCCATGGTCAGATAGTGCTCTGTCCAGGCTATAACGACGGCGAGCTCCTGAAGCAGAGTGTATACGATTTGGCAAATCTTCATCCCGAGCGGCTCGGAGGATTCGGCGGCGTGCTGAGCGTGGCCATAGTCCCGGTCGGCTTAACTCAATTTCGAGACAGACTCGCGGCGCTTACGACTGTCTCGAATGAATACGCGAAGCAACTGGTCAAAGATGCAGAACATTGGCGAGACGAGTTTAAAGCTGAGTTGGGAACAAATTTCGCTTTCCTCTCGGACGAGTTCTACCTAAGCGCCGGACAGGAACTGCCTACCGCTCGCAGCTATGAAGGGTTTCCTCAATTGGAAGACGGAGTCGGACTGGTGCGGCAATTTATCGATGATCATTTAAAGCTCGCAAAACGGCTTCCAAAGGCAGTAAATCCTGCCCGTAGTGCTACATTTGTCACCGGCGAACTTGCTGCGCCTCTGGTAAACGCGCTCGCGGCAACTCTTAACAAAATCGACGGCGTTAGGGTGAATGTCGCCAGCATTTACAACAATTTTTTCAAGGGCAACATCAATGTAGCAGGGTTACTCACGGGGGAAGACATTGTTGACCATTTAACCAAAATGGGCGACAAATTAGGACAAAAGGTTATTCTTCCATCGATTATGCTGCGCGATCCGGATCGTGATATATTCCTTGATGATATGTCTCTTGCCGACTTTGAACGGGCGATTGACCGTCAAGTCTATGTCGTCGATCGGATGCCGTCGGCCGCCGCTAAGGCTCTACTAACTTAACGCAATCCCACCTCGTCCTTCCGCCACAATTACAAGTGTCGCTTCATTCGGTGCCGTATGCTACAATCAGTCAGCGTATGCTTACACCCCTAATGGTAGCTGAAACCGTCGGCCGAAGTAGACGTACGGTAACATACTGGATCGAGCGCGGATGGCTGAGGGCCAGCCGAGGAAAAAACGGTTGGTACTGGTACGTACATCCGGACGATCTTGACTATTTCATCCAAATCTGCCGGAATCAACTAGGTGATTACTTGCCTCAGCTGTGGCACGAAGAACTGGCCAAAGCTTGGAGCGAGCGAGCCGCACACCCGCAGCCTTCAGAGTGGACGGAAGTACTTTCCGAATAACTCTCATCAACCACCGGGTCCTACCAGTTTTCCGCTCACGTTGACTTCGTTCAAGCAGTTATGGCATACTGGTGGGCACTTATGTTACTAGGAACTCAAACCATCAACGGGCGTGGTCACCTCGAAATCGGCGGCTGCGACAGCCGTGAACTCGCGGCAACGTTTGGGACGCCGCTTTACGTCATGGATGAAGAATTCATCCGCAGCAACTGCCGCAGCTTTAAGACAGCTTTCGCATCCCGATATTCCAAAAACGATATTTCCTTTGCCGGCAAAGCTTTTCTTACGGTCGCCATGGCCAAGCTCTGTTCCGAAGAAGGGATGGGGCTGGACGTGGCTAGCGCCGGAGAGCTCTACACAGCAATCAAGGCAGATTTCCCGGCTGAGAAGATTCTTTTTCACGGAAATAACAAGTCGCGTGAAGAATTAGCCTTAGCGCTGGAATATGGCGTCGGTCGGATCGTCGTCGACAATTTTTTCGAGTTGCGTTCGCTCGCTACTCTTGCGAAAGAAAAAGGCATCCGACAGAGCATTCTCATCCGCGTCGCACCTGGAGTTGACCCGCATACGCATCGGTTAATCAGAACCGGTCAGGAAGATACCAAGTTCGGATTCAATATCAAGAGCGGCGATGCGCTAGCGGCAATTCAAGAAGCGCTCGAAGCAGCCCCGTTCTTGAAATTGAGAGGTCTCCACTGTCATATTGGCTCTCAGTTACTTGATGCAAGTACGCACGAACAGGCAATCGACGTCATGGTCGGTTACCTGAAGTCGGTGCAAACTACGACGGGCTGGGTAAGTGAGGAACTCGACATCGGCGGTGGACTGGGCATCAGATATCTAGCGAGCCAACGCCCTCCAACTTTCGATGAATTTGCAGAACTGGTCGTCTCTGCATTAAAATCCGCACTGTCGAAATATGAGTTTCCCG
>PLAD01000300.1 GCA_003134215.1 Armatimonadota bacterium | reverse complement strand
TCTGCACTGGAGCGAAGCGACCAAGAAGACTCTTTAACCGAGTGGCTTGAAGGCAGACATCTGACAGAACCTTGGAAGATCGCGCCTGTCCTGGCAGAAGGTGGTTTTACCGTCGAAGATCTGGACGACATCGCTCGCGAGTCGCAGGAAAAATGCCTGCAGGCTGGAATACGCTGGCTCGCCAGCACAATCAATGCATCGAACCTGATTGGTGAGATTGAAGAGAGTACTGGGAGAATATCCGGCCTGGTGAAGGCAATCAAATCGTATTCGTATATGGATCGTGAGGGAAAGCAGGAAGTCGACGTTCGCCGCGGCCTGGATGACACACTGACGATCCTCAAACACAAGCTCAAAGATGTCGAAGTGGTAAGGGATTACGATGCTGAACTTCCTAATATATGGGGATTGGGCGGCGAGCTTAACCAGGTATGGACCAACATTATCGACAATGCCGCGGATGCGCTCCAAAGCAGCAGTCAAACTCCGAAGCGACTGACAATTAAAGCGCACCGCTCGGATGACCGCAGTATCGTCGTCGAATTGGCGGACAACGGTCCGGGAATTCCGCGTGATATTCAGGATTCGATTTTCGATCCGTTCTTTACCACGAAACCCGTAGGTTCCGGCACTGGCCTCGGCCTGGATACCTGTTTCAGAATCGTCGTCAACGACCATGCGGGCGACCTCAAATTCAGATCCAAACCTGGCGAAACCCGGTTTCTTGTCTGGCTGCCGATAAAAGCGCAATGAAGGGACGGAACTATTATGACGGAAAAGACCTGCTCACATCTGGCTGACGTAAAAGATGTCGAGCCGCTCACTGTCGGCTGTGAGGAGTGTATGAAGGCCGGTGAACGGTGGGTGCATTTACGGCTGTGTCGATTCTGCGGCCATGTCGGCTGCTGCGATACATCCAGGAACAAACACGCGACGAAGCACTTTCATGATACTCAGCATCCCATCATTTCGTCGCTTCAGCCGGGTGAAACCTGGGGCTGGTGTTACATCGACAATATCATGTTCGAGAAGATATAGTGGCGCCCCCAATACTGCGCGACATATTGACGCTCATCGCCCTCGGCCTGGTCATTGGCACACTCTGGGAAGGCTTTGAGACGATCATCCTTCCTCGGTCGGTCTCCCGAGGCTTCAGACTGACCAGATTTTTTTTCATTTCGTTCTGGACATTTTGGCGTACTCTTGCCGCGTTTGCGCGAAATGAAGATGATCGCGAAAGTTTTTACGCGTACTTCGGACCACTTTCACTGATTTTCCTCCTCTTCGTCTGGGCATCGCTGCTGATCATCGGATTCGCACTCATACAGTACTTTCACGGCGTTGGGATGATGACGGACGCGCATTCCCTGTTTGACCTTTTCTATTACAGTGGAGTGACATTCTTCACCCTGGGTTACGGCGATATCGTCCCTGTCACCAAGTTCGGAAAGTGCTGGGCGGTTGCGGAAGCCGGCACTGGATTCGGATTTTTGGCGATCGTCATCGGATATCTGCCGGTCCTCTATCAGTCGTTTTCACGCCGGGAAGTTGCGATCTCACTGCTCGATGCGCGGGCGGGCTCGCCGCCGACGGCGACAGAATTACTGGTGCGCTTTGGACGCGAGGGAAACCTGAGTCAACTTGATATTTTACTGCGGGAATGGGAGCTCTGGACATCCGATGTATTGGAAAGTCACCTTTCGTATCCAGTACTCGCCTTTTATCGCTCTCAGCATAGCCGTCAGTCCTGGATCGCCGCGCTGACTGCGATGCTGGATGTCTCGGCGGCGATTCAAGTCGGAATCAAAAACGCACCGATGTGGCAGGCGAAGCTGACTTTTGCAATGGCTCGGCATGCTGTTGTCGACCTTTCGATGATATTTCATGCGCCGCCTATCTATAACATTGAAGACAGGCTCCCGCAAGCGAAAATGCAGCAGATGCGCGAGCAGCTGGAAGAGGCCGGTGTACCGTTTTGTGACGATCCCGGAGCGGAACAGGAGCTCTATGAGCTTCGAAGGTCCTACGAGCCCTATGTTGCGGCTCTCTCTTCCCGATTCATTATGCCGCTGCCGCCATGGGTGATGACGGACCCGGAACCTGATGACTGGCAGGCGAGCGGCTGGGAGAACGGTGTGTTGAAGTAGCGGAATGGGTAAAATGACTCAACGCAGTAGTNNGTAGTTAAATTATTGAGTATGACCGACACCACCAAGACTCCTGGCTGGGAGGCCTTTGTTCACAAGTATAAACCAGCTAAGGCTAATAACATTACCCTGTTGTTGCTTCATGGTACCGGCGGCAATGAAAATTCGCTGACAGAGTTAGCGGAAGAGCTGCTGCCGGAGTCCGGGATTCTTAGTCCTCGCGGCAAGGTGCTGGAAAACGGTATGCCCCGGTTCTTCAGAAGAATTGCGGAAGGCGTCTTCGATGAAGTAGACTTGAGATATCGGACGACAGAATTGACGCAGTGGGTGTTGGCCGCAGCCGAACAATACGGCTTTGATCAAGGTGGTTTGGTCGCGCTTGGCTACTCCAACGGCGCCAATATCGCAGCATCCGTTCTTCTTTCGCACCCGAACGTCCTGGCCGGAGCGGTGTTGATGCGCGCCATGTCGCCTTACATTGTCGATCGCCCTATCGTACTACCGGAAACTCCGGTGCTGCTGCTCAACGGCGACCGCGATCCGATGGTTACCCTGAATAAGGCGAGCCTCCTGGCGGAGCAGCTCCTCACTGCCGGCGCCCGTCTGAAGCGTTCGGTAGTCCATGCTGGGCATTCTTTGACCGAACCCGAACTCAAAACGGTGAAAGATTTCCTAATTGAGTTCTTCGAGAGGAAGGCGAATGGATCAAGAAGCGTATGAAAAAGGCATCGAGACGCTGCATCGGTTGATGGGCGGGACTCGCGGGCTGGAAGAGCTGGCCGTCACTGCTCCCACACTATCTCGTTCTGC
>PLAD01000345.1 GCA_003134215.1 Armatimonadota bacterium | reverse complement strand
GGGCCAATTTTTGTGCTGTTCCAGGGCTGATACGTCGAATCGAAGTTGTCGAAGTCGTCATGATGATTGGCCATACACATAAAATACTTGGCGCCGGCGGCCTTGTAGAGTCCGATAAGGTGTTCCGGGTCCCATGCCTCCGCCTTCCAGATGTTGGTAAGATCTTTGAAGCCGAACGTTGACGGGGGTCCATAGTGCTTACAGTGGTATTTGTACTGCGCACTTCCCTCTTGATACATTCCGCGTGCGTACCAGTCTCCTTGTTCGGGGACACACTGGGGACCCCAAGTCGCCCAAATCCCAAACTTCGCATCACGAAACCACTCCGGAGTTTGGTACTGCGCAAGCGACGCCCAGGTGGGTTCAAAATGAACGCTTGCTTTTTCCCTTCGCTTTGCTTCTGCTGGAGCGGTCGCCCAGAGCGGCGAGGTCATTCCGGCGGCTAGCGCAGCCGCTCCGTGTTTCAATAGTCTACGACGTGATAGGTTCATAATGTACCAACTTCTTTTTATTAGTGATGTTTTGCATTGGCGGCTGTTTTCGTACCGCTAACGTGGATTTCGCAGTCGAAATGTCAAAGTTCCATTTCTTTACGCGGGTAGCGGAGTCGATGTTTCAACGAAGTGCAGTTTAGCTGTTATCGAAACAGTGCGGCCTCCTTGCAACGATAGTAGACAACCCAATTTTTTCAGTCCGACAGTTGTCGATTGCCGTACTTTGCCGTCGACCGTTAACTGCTGGACTAATGCGTTCGGCGGAAGGACTAGCGTTATAGTTTGACTTATGTCCGACGTGATTTTTGCTGATAGTTCCCCGGCCGGTATGTCCCAGGAGACCCGGTTGATCAAAATTGCGCCGCGCGCCCGTGTACCGGTAAGCGTCCCGCGAGGAAGCTCCGACGGCATGGCCGGTAAGAGCAAGATGCGTCCAACGTCCGACTGGACTGCCATCTGATCCAGAATATCGGGCGTGGCCCCGTTTCCGTCGTCGCAAAGTATGCGTGGTCCGCCATAGTGGCCGTCAACCATGTTTTCGAAAATAGATCCATGCTTTGCTAACTGTGAAAGCTGATCGAATGCATATTCGCCGAGTCCCAATTCGTCCGCAGCCATCGCTCGCTGCATAAAGCCGTGAGTCGCATCCTCCGTGCTGGCCTGGAGTCTGTTGTGCAAGGCGACCAGAGCAGCGTTATAGAGCGATAGGTCATTGTCAGGGGAAAATTGCCGGCTCTGAAACGCACCGTAGAGGTGCATAAGGTGTCGGTGATTGTTCTTTTCGCCCTGGGAAGGGTTTGACCATTCCTTGAGTTGTCCGCTGTCATTGATGAGTAAAGGCGGCATTTTGGCGAGCATCGCCTTCAACTCGACAACGCGAGCCGGTTTGATGCCGAGTGTTTGGTAAGCATCGATTAAGTTGGAAATGAGTTCATTCGAGATCTCAATATCCTGAGACGAATCGTCTCCGCTGCCGTTTTCGGCGGAAAAAGACGGAGTGAACAGATAGCGGCCGTTGCTGTCTACACTTCCCGCCAGGAAATCCTGATAAAACAGTGCGCATTGCTCCATGTATGGAACAGCTTCATTGCGCAAGAACTTCTTGTCGCCTGTGAAAAGATAGTAATCATAATAAAAGTGTGCAATCCAGGCCGCCCCGGGAGTCCATTGATTGCCTACGAAATGGTCGTTGTAATGAAGATCTAAACCATTGTTGGACGCCCGGATACCGGCTAAAATCCCCCGGCAACCGTAAAGCTTCTCTGCATTCGTTTGAAAGTCCGGTACGTAGGCGTCCCACTGCCGGAAAAAACCGCCCATGAGATCAGCCATATTGGCACTGTAGGCGCTCTGGACATCTAGCTCAAGGTTCGTATCGATTGTGTAGTCGCCGGACCATGCCGGCTGCCATGTTCCTGTCCATATTCCAAAGAGGTTAGGGGGAGAGTAAGGACCCGCGCTGCACATGAAGACGTAACGCCCGGCATCGTACATTCGCTCGGCCAGCGCAGGAGTCAATTCTTGCTTCGCCTTTGCATTACTGATCAGCGCTTCCGACGACAGACCTCTATCCGCCGGATCAGCGTTGAGATCGATGGCAGTTCGATCGAAGATCGACTTCCATGCAGCACTTGCGGTCGTCGAGAGAGTTTCGTAATTCGGTGATACATTATCTACTGATGCAGTTAACTCCTTCATCCAAGTTGGGTTGTAACTAACTGCGGCTCGGTAAACACCCGCAGTCTGATCCGACCGAAAGAAATCCGGATTTTTCGGCGAATACTGCCAGTCGTCGTTTCCAGCAACGGGAGTCTTCCACGGCTGGATTCGAATAATCATCGTCACTGAGTCCGCCCCGGAAACCGTCACTACCTTACCGTCGGTCGTTGTTGACCCTCTTTGTGTTATAACCCGTACGACTCCATCGTAACCGCCTTTTCCGTGGATGTAGACGTTATGGCATGTGATTTGGTTCACGGCGGTGACAATTGTCGCATCTATGTTCGTGTTTCCGATTGGCTGCATGTCGACAGTGAGATCAACAGCGCCACGGGGTCCGGTGGTGGTCACTACGATTATGTTGTCGAGCCTCGAGACGAACATTCGCCTGGAATAGGCGCCCTTGCTCGTTCGCCACTGCGCCCACACTTCACCAGTCTCAAAGTTCTCCACCCGTGCGTAGTCCGATATCGGCCCTGAACCTGGCTGATCGATATCCAGAATGAACCCGGGATGAAATGGGTCTGTCCATGTCAGATTGCCCGACCATCCGGCAGCTTTGCCCTGTGTTATGAACTCCTGCTGACCGGCATGGTAGCCTTGCGACGCGATTACCTGCCGAAGCTTCATTAGGGCGGGGCCGGTATTGGGAACAATCTCTACAGAACCAAGCGGGAGCCAGCAGCGTGAATGATCCACGATAAGGGTGTCCTGCCTGGGATCTCCGTATAAGAGAGCCCCCTGTATTCCGTTGCCGGCAGCCAGTGCATCTTCCCAGCGAACGGCGGGCGATGTTATAACTGTGCCGTGCTTCGGCATCAATGCGGAAATATTTGCCATCGGTGTCAGCGTCGCCGATCCATTAGGGCTCGCTTGAGTTTGCGCCATTGCGCAAGCCGCCATAAGTAACGCTGCGAGAATGAGGGCAACGATGCCGCTCACTAGGGGATGGTTGTATTTCATGTTTATTTAATTATGTTAGCATAGGCGCAGCGGTCCTCGTACAGAATTCTTCCAGAATCAACAAGAACGCAGGCTGCACTTGAGTTATTGCCCGGTAAAGTTTAGACAACAATTTCGAATTCGGAGAGCACGTGTGCGAAAAAATTGTCGGGTTCATTATATAAGGAGCAAAATGTGGCTTGCAAGATTCTGATAAATGGCATAAGATATGTCTTATGTTGTCAACAGTTTGAGATTCTCGCAGAGACTTAGAGTACAAAAAAATGAAGCA
>PLAD01000417.1 GCA_003134215.1 Armatimonadota bacterium | reverse complement strand
CACGCCCTGGAGTCGACAACTCAAGACGCCGTCAAATGGGTCCAGGTTGACCTCGGCAAGGACTATCCTATCAACATGGTCCGCCTTCTTCCGATGCTGCACAACGGGACGGCCGGTTTCGGTTTTCCGCTGCGTTTCAAGGTGGAAGCGTCCGAATCGCCGGACTTCAGCAATACCACATTGATTGCCGACCAGACCTCCGCCGATTTTGCTAATCCCGGAGTCACGCCAGTGACCTTCTCACCGTCCGATATCACTGAACGGTATATCCGTGTCACGGCAACCAAACTTTGGCTGCGCGATGTGCTTTATTGCTTTGCGCTTGATGAACTTGACGTTTTCTCGGGAGGGATCAATGTTGCAGCCGACGCTAAAGTTTCCGCTTTAGACAGCGTTGAAAATTGGGGGTGGGGAGAAGCCGGTCTCACCCGCACTGCAATCGAGCATCCCAATCTGGACTCGCTGCTGCTGCGCCGCACATTCGTAGTTAGGCCCGGCTTAATGAAGGCGGTCGCGTATGTGTGCGGTCTCGGGCAGTACGAGATGTACTTAAACGGTAATCGGGTTGGGAATGAAGTTTTGACACCCGGCTGGACCATGTACACCAAGACTTGCCTGTACGACACTTACGACATCACCTCGCTGCTCTGCTCAGGTCAAAATAGCGCCGGTCTTTTTCTGGGCAATGGCATGTACAACATTCACGGCGGCCGCTACAGCAAGATTACTGGGACGTTCGGGCCCCAGCGTGCGATTGCTTCGATCAGACTGGAGTATGGCGACGGTTCGGTGCAGGTAGTCGGCACCGATGAAACATGGAAGGTACATCCAGGCCCCATTACGTTCTCGTCGATCTATGGGGGTGAAGATTACGATGCGCGACTGCTTCCCGCGGGGTGGAGCTTGCCTCACTTTGACGATAGCTTATGGAAGTCACCGGTTATTACCGACGGCCCGGGCGGCGTTCTCAAAGGTCTCTCCTGCGCCGCTCCAGCGATTAAGGTGTCCGGGGTCTTACCGCCCGTCGGGGAAACAGTTCGTAGTCCTGGAACAACAGTGTATGATTTCGGGCAGAACGCTTCGATTATGCTCAGCATGAAGTTGAGGGGCCCGGCCGGATCATCGATCAGAGTAACCCCCTCTGAGTTGGTGAGCGCCTCCGGCGATATCGATGACACCATGTGCGGAGGTAACTCTTACTGGTTATATACGCTAAAGGGTGACCCGGAAGAAGCCTATACATCGCATTTTTATTATCGGGGCGCTCGATATCTAAGGGTTGAACTATCGCCGGCGACACCAGGCGGTGCACTGCCGACGATACTCGCGATCAGCGGGAAAGTGATCCATGCCGACTCACCGTCTGTCGGCACCTTTACCACATCGAGCGATCTGGTCAACAAAATTTGGCTGCTCGTCCGCTGGGCCCAGCTTAACAACATGGTGAGCATCATGACCGACTGTCCGACGCGGGAAAAGCTTGGATGGCTGGAGGAAGATCACCTCAATGGACCGGCACTCCGATACAACTTCGATGTGACCAGAATGATGCGCAAAATGGAAAATGATATGTCCGACTCCCAGCGCGCAAACGGTCTCGTCCCGTCGACATGTCCGGACTATCCGCAATGGCCGGAGGGCAAATACGTCAATCCGCCGGAGTGGGGGAGCGCCTGCATAGCGGTCCCGCTGCAACAGTACGAGTTTGACGGCGACCTGACGCTGCTGCGCGCAAACTATCCGATGATGACGAAGTATATCGATTATTTAACATCGAAGGCTGATGGCGGCATTGTATCAATCGGACTAGGAGACTGGTATGACAATCAGCACGAAGGTCCTAGCACGCTCACTCCGATCGGCCTAACCGCGACCGCGTTTTACTATTACGATTGCGTCACTGTCGCGCGAGTCGCAGCGATGCTCGGAAATGACGTGGACCATGCACGATACAGCCAGCTCGCGGGCTCGATACTCACGGCGTTTACTGCGAAGTACTACGATCCCATCGGTAAGAACTTTGCAACAGGATCGCAAGGCGCCAACGCCTTTGCCCTGGCAATGAACATGGTTCCTGCTGTAGATCGCAAAGCAGTCGCAAGCAATCTTGCGCAGAATCTGACGGTAGGCGGGACGACCGCGGGTGAGGTTAGTTTGAAGTTTTTACTGGAGCAGTTGGCCGAGGCAGGTTACAACGACTTGATCTTCTCGACATATACCAGCACGAAGTCAGGATACGGCTTATTGGTCCAGCAAGGCAAAACCAGTCTGACCGAAGGCTGGAATGGAGATGCATCGCAGGATCACTTCATGTTCGGAGAGATCAACGAATGGTTCTACAAGTACCTCGCCGGCATACAAAACGATCCTGCCGATGACGCCTTTAGAAGGATAATTATCAAGCCGGCGTTCGTAACCGGACTCGATTCGGCCGAAGCCAGCTACGACTCCGCTTCGGGAACAATTGTTTCTGGATGGCATCGCGCTGGAGATTTGGTGGTGCTGAAGGTGAAGATACCGTGTAATACGAGTGCAGTGGTGTACATTCCGACCAGCAGCCCAACAACGGTTACCGAAGGAAAAATCCTGGCCCGAAGCAGCTCAGGAGTCCACGCGTTAACCCCGGTATCGGGAGACGCCGTCTTTTCGGTAGGGTCAGGAATGTATGTCTTTACCGCCAAACAATAAAACAGCGCACAAGCAGACTGCGGGTGGAGTAAGATTCGTCAACTGAGTCAGCCTTCGGGGCGCTAGGTTACAAACAAGAGAGGAAGAGCAGCGACCATTTCGGGATGGTCGCTGCTCTTTAGACTGAATGCACCAGGTCGAAGTTCGAAAGCCTTTATCAGGTTGTTGCCGTAGTCGCAGTCGTCGTTGGAACCAGGCCTTTGCCATCAATCTGCAGCCCGTAGACATAGCTGCACGGTGGTGTCGCCGGCAGTGTAACTACCAGTCCTTGAGGTGTTTGCGTCCACGGAGCAGGCCCAGGAGTGCCGAGAACTTGTACCCCGTCGATCTTACCTGAACCGGTGGCAAGCGATTGGATGGTGAGGATACCGTTCTCAGGCCACGCCAAGGCGAATGCGAACAAGCTGTTTCCTTTCTGCATGAATCGAAAATCCTGAGATGTGTAGGCTCTATTAGACTCGTTGAAGCCTTGGGCCTTAACTGCGGGGCCTGACCCGGAAGGTCCTTCTCCACTGATGAGCCAAGGCCGCGTGCCATAAATGCCGTCCTTGTTAACATTCATCCATTGAGTGAAGTCCGCGAGGAATTTAAGTTCATCCGGGTCTGGCTGTCCGCTCCCTGGGAGCGGGATATTCAGCATGAGGTTACCGTTCTTGCTGACTGTGTCAACCAGCATGTGGGCAACCTGGTCGGCTGTCTTGTAGCGGTGATGTTCGTACAGACTTATGTCGTAGTGCCAGTTGCCGATACACGTATCAGTTTGGTAAGGCTGCGTTTGGATAGTGTCGCTTATCCCTCGCTCAAGATCCGAAACCAGGCATAGCTTTTGCTGGTCGCTCAGGATCTTTCCGTTGATGACCGCTTCCAGAGAGCCGTTGTTGAAACGCATACTGGCATTGTAAAAGTAAGCGGCGATACGCACTCCAACATCATTGATCGGATAGAAGGGCAGAACGGTGTCGTCGAAGTAGATCTGGTCCGGGTGGTATTTGTCGATTAAGTCGATTACCCTGTTGTAGAACTTTTCGCAGTACGCCGTAGAGGGCATGCTGCAACTACCGTCGGTTGGCCAATCCCAAATTTTGTGCACATTGCTTTCCGCGCTCGGCGTATGGTTCTGTGCGTACAGATCCTGCGGATCGAGGCCATTCCACCATAGTCCGGCCCCGGCCGCCGCTGTCATCTTGCCGTCATAAGGAACTCCGGCTAATGGACCAAGTTTGTCAGCTCCCTGCGCGGCTTCATAAAATGTCCAAGCGTGCGCCGCGTGAACCGACACGGCGAACCGCAGTCCTGCGGCGCGCACTACTTTCTCCCATCCGCCGACGATGTCCTTTTTGGGGCCAATTTTTGTGCTGTTCCAGGGCTGATACGTCGAATCGAAGTTGTCGAAGTCGTCATGATGATTGGCGAGACACATAAAATACTTGGCGCCGGCGGCCTGATAGAGCCCTAGAAGATGTTCCGGGTCCCACGCCTCCGCCTTCCAGATGTTGGTAATGTCTTTAAAGCCAAAAGTAGACGGGTGCCCATAGTGCTTGCAATGGTAGTTATACTGCTTGCTACCCTCTTCATACATTCCGCGTGCGTACCAGTCTCCTTGCTCAGGGACACATTGAGGACCCCAGTGCGCCCATATTCCAAATTTGGCATCACGAAACCATTCCGGGGTTTGGTACTGCGCAAGCGACTCCCAGGTGGGTTCAAAATGAACACTTGGTTTCCCCGTTCGCTTTGCTTCTGCTGGAGCGGTCGCCCAGAGCGGCGAGGTCATTCCGGCGGCGAGCGCAGCCGCTCCGTGTTTCAATATTCGACGACGTGATAGTTTCATGATTAGGTGGGTCTCCTGGAGACTGATGCGTTGTTAAAGTCGACGGCTAAGGCTTAGCTAAGAGTTTTGGATGCAGCCGGTACCGGGATCAGGTTCTTGCCATTAATCTGCAGTCCGTAGACATAGCTGCACGGTGGTGTCGCCGGCAGTGTCACCACCAGGCCCTGCGGTGTTTGCGTCCACGGAGCTTGGCCGGGACAACCGAGAACTTGAACCCCGTCGATCTTGCCTGAACCGGTGGCAAGCGATTGGATGGTGAGGATACCGTTGTCAGGCCAAGCCAAGGCAAATGCGTACAAGCTGCCACCTTTCTGCATGAATCGAAAATCCTGGGATGTGTAGGTTCTATTAGATTCGTTAAAGCCTTGCGCTTTGATCGCTGGCTCTGAGTCGGAAGGTCCTTCTCCGCTGATAAGCCAGGGTCGTGTGCCATAGATTCCACTGTTGTTTACCGCCATCCACTGGGTGAAATCAGCGAGGAATTTGAGCTCGTCCGGGTCCGGCTGACCGCTCCCTGGGAGCGGGATATTCAGCATGAGGTTGCCGTTCTTGCTGACTGTGTCAACCAGCATGTGGGCAACCTGGTCGGCTGTCTTGTAGCGGTGATGTTCGTACAGACTTATGTCGTAGTGCCAGTTGCCGATACAGGTATCGGTTTGATAAGGCTGCGTTTGAATAGTGTCGCTGATCCCTCGCTCTAGATCCGAAACCAGGCATAGCTTTTGCTGGTCGCTCAGGATCTTTCCATTGATTACCGCATTCAGCGCGCCTTTGTTATACTGCATATTGGCATTGTAAAAGTAAGCGGCGATACGCACTCCAACATC
>PLAD01000099.1 GCA_003134215.1 Armatimonadota bacterium | reverse complement strand
GCAGAGGTAAAAAGACATTAAGCCTGTCGGATGCCGGTTTGATCTGACGTGTCAGCATCAAGGATGGATATAGCGATTCCACATCGGTCTTTACGACATGATGCACCACTCCGACGGCTCGAACCTCTGTATAACCTCCGGGGTATTCCGCCGAAATCTGCGCTATCGGAATTGCGTGGTTTCGTCTCAGGTATTCGCGCACCAGCAGCGAGTTAACCTTCTCGCCGTTGCCGGTAACTGCGACCGTTTGATAGGTCTCGGGAACCATCTGCGTCTGGTAAAAATCAGTAGGCGTTACCAATCCGGATAGGTCCTTAGTTTCTTCGACATCCTCTGCGCCGTATTTTTTGACATTTTCCGGATCTACGTTCAGTTCTTCTTCGATCCGCGTGCGGTCGACAATCGTTCGGTTTGTCGACGATATACCATACACGCGGGCGCACTCTTTTAAACCATAGGAGGAAATCTGTCCGCGGGGGGCGTCGAACCGCTGAACCTGCAGGTAGGTGTCTATAACATGTCGACCATAAATAAAAATTGGAGTAAAAGGCCTGTTCAATGCTCCTATCGCGCAGTTCCTCGGCTGACCGATCGATGGAGAGGACTTAATATCGCGTCCCAAAATAAACGGCACGCCCAGCGACCTGCACCGTTCCATCAGATAAGGCAGGTCAAAGGAGAAGATGTTGTGCCCTTCAATGATATCGGGGTCCCAGGAAATGACCAACTCAGCCAGCTTGGAAATGATCGTGGTTTCACCACCGACATATTGTTCAGTTCGATTACAGCTGTCCGAGGCGCTAATCATCAACACGCGGGCGCGAGGATCAGACGGCGACAGAGTCGTCGTTTCAATATCGATCTGCATTCTTCGAATGTCTTCGAATGCCATGTTCTTAAAGAGCGTAATTCCGGAAGCCGTGAGAAACTGTTTAGTTTGACTGCCGTAGGCGAGGATCGAAACATGAGCATTCCTGAGCTGCGTTCGGGCGCTCAAATAGCCATTCCAACCCGACGATAAAAAGTCTATGCGCCACTTGTATCCAGGCCCTTCCAACTCTGTCGTGTTCGCACCCGGAAAAGTTCTATGCTCTGAACAAAGCAGCCACGGGACAAACGGGAGTGCGTTTACTTCTATATGATCCTGTACAAGACGACTGAACAGAGTCGCCGTGCCGCTGATGGCGTCAAGTTCAACCGACACAATCCTTTCAGTCAGATTGTGTCCGAAAAGGATTGGGTCTTGTTTGGTCACTACAGTCCTTATCCCCATTTAATTCATAGACGTAAATTGCTTGTAGAACATGTAGACAGCGATGCCTATTCCAATCGCGACAATCGTGGAACGCACTACTTTGTCGGGCATCTTTTGTGCGATCGACGCTCCGGCATAACCTCCGAAGACCGCCCCGACCGCCATAAGCAGAGCGATTCCCCATTCGACCTGTCCTTTGAGGGCAAATGTCCCCGCCGCGGCTCCATTGATGAACACCGCCGAAAGGTTCTTCAAGCCATTGACTTTGTGAATACTTTTAATTCCGAGAAAGCCGAGCGACGCTAGCATCAATATCCCGATTCCTGCTCCAAAAAATCCGCCGTAGAGCGCCACGAAAAATTGAAAAATCACGACCCCCGCCACTGTGAGTGGATCGTTCGATTCCGTCACATCGCCGGCGTTTTTATTAAGAATGAGTGTTCGAATCGGTCCCTGCAATACGAAGATAGTCGTCGCCGTCAGCACCAGCCACGGCACTAGCCGTTCGAATGCTTTGTCGCCCACCTTTACAGCGATCAGAGCACCAACAACTCCCCCGGCAAGGCTCGGGAGCCCGAGCCAGAGCCAATAATGGCCGGATCTCTTCATCTCGGAACGATACTGCCAGAAAGCGCTGAACGAGCCGGGCACGAGCGCCATTGTGTTAGTCGCGTTTGCGATAAGCGCCGGGACGCCGACAAAAATCAACGTCGGGAAAGATAGCAGGGTCCCGCCGCCTGCGATCGAATTGACTGCTCCCGCAATAAAGGCCGCCGAGAAAAGGAGAGAAATGTGTATTATCGAGAATGACATCAGTCGATAATCGTACCCAACTGTATAACCGTTTCTGTCCTTCCAATCTTAACTGAGGCTCTGAATGCCGTATCGTCTTGCATGATGATCACCAGGTAGAATGACACTGAGTCGACACTGCTAATATCTGCAGCGGATTGGCTCAGTCGACCATATATGATTATCTATCGATCCATTGGCGAGGTTCAGCTCGAAAGTTCGGCTGTCGCTATCGGCGTTTTTGACGGTGTTCACCGTGGTCATCAACAGGTGCTGCGGAAAGCAGCTGAAGCAGCTAAAGAGCTAGGAGGTCAATCACTGGCCCTGACCTTCGATCGGCATCCTGCCGAACTGATCGCACCGCGCTATGCCCCCCTTTACATAAGCTGCCTTGATCAGCGTATTGAAATGATCGAGCACTACTGTCCCGTCGACTGCATTCTCGTTACTCCTTTTGACCTGTCGTTTGCCGACCTCTCCGCGAGCGAATTTGTAAGTCGCGTACTTGTTGATCGCCTCCACGCTCGCCGAATATTTGTCGGTGCGGACTTTCGCTACGGAAAAGATCGTCTCGGAGGAGTTATGGACCTTGAAGCAGCCGGAGAAACTCATGGCTTCGATGTCAATGTCATCCACTCCGTCTCCGATTTGGGAGAGAGAGTGAGCAGTACGCGTGTTCGGGCCTTAATCGATGCTGGGGAGATTGGCCGAGCCGAACGACTGCTAGGGCATCCCTTCGCAATGCGCGGCACCGTCATTGCCGG
>PLAD01000218.1 GCA_003134215.1 Armatimonadota bacterium | reverse complement strand
GGGCGGTCTCCCCGAAGCGCGATGATGTGTTTGATTCCGGCGGATTGCAGGTCAGTCAATATCTCCCGAAGCTCGTCCTTGCTGTGACTGATACATGTTAGGTGAGCTGCTGCTTGCACGCCAAGCTCTTTTTGGATTCGGCGCACTAGTTCGACAGTTCCCTTTCGGGTGGAAACGCCGCCGCGATAAGTAACCGAGACGAAGTCGGGACGTAGCTGCACGATCCTCCCGAGTGTTTCGTAAAGTGCGCCCCATTCGGTGGGATTCTTTGGCGGGAAGACTTCGTAAGAAAGTGTCGGCTGACCAATACTGAGCTTGTTTTTTAAAGACATAAGTTGTTAGAAGCACCTGTGCTTCCTGTGTAAGGTAGATTATACCGGTTGGCAGGTTGGCACACAAGTTGCATTACAAATGAGATAAGCGATTATATTCATATGACTTCATTAGTGACAGGAAAAATTCCGTTCGAGGCCCTGCTCTGGGATGTCGATGGCACGTTAATCGATACGACAGCTCTCATTGTAGGTGCTCTTGACGCCACCTATGTGCAGTTTACTGGGAGAAGCCTTCCTAACAATGAACTGCGTGCACTCATCGGCATTCCGCTGGACAAGCAGATGCGTGTCTTTGGCGAGCCGGAGACTTTTGGAACCACCGCCGAACTGATGGCGGAGGCTCTCATACGCCATTACGAACGGCGAAGAGAGCAGGAACGACCAATCGCCGAAGCGATCGAAGCGCTCATTCACTGCAAGCGCCAGGGAATAAAGACTGCGCTCGTCACGTCTAAAAGTGACGAGGAACTTGCGAACACCCTTCCGCGCCTTGGTATTTCGGCCTACTGCGATGCCATTATCAGCGCCAATCTCGTCGCTCCCGATTACAAGCCCAGCCCCAGGCCGGTTCAGCTCGCATTGGAGAAGCTCGGCGTCACTAATCCAGCGTCCGCTATATTTATCGGCGACTCGATCTACGACGTCCAGAGTGGAAAAGCAGCCGGCACACTTACTGCGGCAGTCCTGTGGGGGGCTGCGACGGAGGCCACCCTTCGAGAGCAAAACCCGGACTTTGTGATTGCCAACCCCGAAGACTTGCTGGGCGATCTCCAATCGATCAAAGCCGCGGCTTGACTCACTAATGCGGCTACCGTGTAGTGGGTAAAAACACCAGGAACTTCGCACCTTTACCTTCAACTCCGATTTCGATTATGTTACCGTGGTGCGCTTCTAAGATTCCTTTGACAATCGACAATCCGAGTCCCATACCCTTGGCTCTTGACGTGTAGAATGGCGTGAAAATGCGTTCTTTGGCGTCGAACGGAACTCCAGGTCCCGTATCCGAAAATTCGACGCACAAGTAGTTGCGCGACCGCGTGAGACCCGCCAGCCGTTGCGCAACGAGGGGGTTCGCCATCGATGATCGGATCGTCATCTGACCTTCTTCAGGCATAAACGAAATCCCATTTTCTACGAGCTCAGAGAACGCCCGAGCCAGGCGTGAGCTGTCCGCCGGAATACGCGGCAGGTCTAAGTTCAGGTCGAGCTCCAGCTTGACGGGACCGCGTTTTGGAAATGATTCCTCGACACAGTTGACGATAATGTCATTGAGATTATATTCGCTTAAGGTTAGGTGAGTGGCCCGGACGAAGTCGCGGAACTCTTGGAGGATCTCTTCGAGTCGAAATATGCCTTTCCGAATAGCTTCTGCAAGCTGTCGGAATGTTGTGCGCCGGTCCTCTATTTCCGACAAAAGATATTCCAGCTCATTCAAATCGCCTTTAATTGCGAATGTTCGGTTACCGATCATGTGGGCCGCCTTGGCCGACATCTCGCCCCAGGCCGCCATACGTTCGGTTGCGACAAGTCGGTCAAGTATCCGGTTGTTTTCCAATGCGCTACCGAGCTGCGAAGCGATGGTGCTCAGCACCATCTCATCGTCATCTGTGAACTCACTGCGGAACCAGGGAGCATCGGACCAACGGCGAAGGACGCGAAGTACTCCTAGTATGCTGCTTCGCCCGTAAATCGGCACCGCCAAAAATGCTCCGATTTCGGCCAGCGGCAGCTCTTCATGACGCCCTTGCCAGCGCGGGTCCGCCTTTGGATTTTTTGTCCTTATCGCCTCGCCATGCTGTGCGACCCATCCAGTAAGACCTTCGCCGAGAGGGTAGGTGGCAGTTCCAATCTTCCCGATCAGCGGCCCCCGGGTCGCTTGCAGAATGACCTCATTACGGTCTTTGTCCAGAATGAAGATCGAACAGTCTTCGAACCGCAGCACATCCGCTGCAACATCCACTACCCGGCGCATCAGGGCTGCCACGTCGGATATGGCCGAAAGGTCTTTACCGAGCTCGACAAGAGCGATTTCCCGCGCGTGGTAACGGGCTACCATAAGTCGCATCACGGCGAGGTCGGCAATAACTTCCAGAAAACGCCAGTGGTCGGCATTGAAAAAGTTCTCCGTTTTCGACTGCAGGTTCAATACGCCGCGGGTAATTCCATTGTCGTCGAGCAGAGGCACGGCGATTTCGCTTGCAACATCGTCAAAGAAGGCATAGTAGTGGGGATCACTGCGGACATTACCGGTGATATAGGTCTTTCCTGTCGCAGCGGCATAGCCGGTGATACCGCGGCCTTTGCCAGAACTGTCCTGGCCTGACGCGATCTTAAGCCGCTGCGCACGCAGTTCTTCGCTCCAGCCTTCCCCTGCAACCGCGTGTATTCTCAGTTCCCCGGAATCTTCGTTAACCAGGGCAAGAAAGGCCCGATCGGCGTCGAGCACTTTAGTCGTTTCTACAGTGAGGACGACAAGAAGTTCTTTCCAGTCGCTGACTTCTACCGACCTGCGCGATAGAAAATGGATGCTGGAATCATACTGCGGCCCTTTACGGCGTTCTATAAATGACACCTAGAAATAATACCGGGAAAGTTAGCACAATGGAATAAGCTCGGCGATTCTTGCCGGCTGACGTGACAGCGCTCACATTAAAAGTAAAAAAGAGGCGTCCCAGGCAATGCCTGGGACGCTTTTCTTTATTCAGTAGGTCGCAGCAGAGAGTAGTCCGAATTACTGCCCGTTGTCGAAGCCGCCGCCGTTTTGGCCGCCGTTCTGGCCGCCGTCTTGACCATCATCCTGACCGCCGCCGCCGTTTTGACCCTGTTGATCATCGTTCTGCGGCGAGTTACCGAAGTCAGTCGGCATCTGCGCGACGGTCACCGGAACCAGAATGTCGCTTCCATTTCGATATACTTTCAGCACCAGTCGGTCGCCAGGCTGGAGCTTCGAAATCATATCCTGGAAGTTGACCCCAGCGGTCAGCGGAACGCGGTTCGCTTCAAGGATGACATCGTATTCCTTCAGGCCGGCGGAACCCGCCGGGCTGCCGGGATAGACCTGTGAAACCACCAAGCCATCATCACCCTTGATATTGATACCAAGCTGCGCTCTCGACTGCTGATCAATTGTGCTGAGCGGCGTATAAGCGATACCGACGTACGCTCTGGAAACCTTGCCGCTCTTAATAAGCTGTGTTGCGATGTCTTTCGCCGTGTTGATCGGGATCGCAAAGCCAATACCGACGTAATTGCCAGTCGGAGAATAGATTGCTTCGTTAATTCCAACGACGCGTCCATTCATATCGGCCAGCGCGCCGCCCGAGTTGCCGGGGTTGATCGCCGCGTCCGTCTGTATAATGTTGCTTGCGAGCGGATGGGCGCCGCCGATCAAATCGGAATTGCGGTGACCAAGTGCGCTTACAATTCCGAATGTTACGGTGGTGCCGATATCAAGTGGATTGCCGACTGCGATCACCATGTCTCCAACGCGTGCCGTACTCGAATCACCTAAATTTGCCGCCGGAAGACTCTCTCCAGGGGCGTTGATCTTGACAACAGCGATATCGCTTGTCGGGTCGGAACCGATGACTTTCGCTGTGTAGGTTTTGCCGTCCGGCAGGTTAACCTTGACGTTATCCGTGTTGGCAACGACATGATTGTTGGTGAGAATGTAACCGTCAGAGCTGATAATTACACCCGATGCAGCACCTTGCTCCTTCTGTACGGGAGCCTGGCCCTGATCACCGAAGAACTGGCGAAAGAATGGATCGTTCGAAAAAGGATTGGGGGCGATGACCGCCTTTGACTCGGTGTCGATCGTCACCACCGATGGCTCGATCTTTGCCGCTGCGTCGGCAATAACACTCTGTCCTGGGCCGGCTGCGATCGGCGGCACTGGTTTAGAGAGCTCCGCAAGTACTAACTGTTTGCTCGGATCGGCTCCGACTGTATAGTCCGCGCCATAGATTGCTCTCATAGCCAGGGCGCAAATGCTGAACCCAAGCACGAATACAATGACGTAGGTCGATAGTTTCCGCATGTCTAACTTTACCTCGATGAAGTTTTGTTTGTATTTACAGTGAAAAAGCAAAAAGAAGTTCCTTCGCTTTTTCATTCATCTTCTAGCTATTTTAGGCTGACAGGACTCGCGGCTTTACGGTGATAAATATCGTCAGCGCCGTTAAAGTCGCTGCATTGCCGTCAAAGTCTCCGGTGCCAAACGTTATCTACCCGGTTCGTTGGAAACGCAAGCAATCCAAGAAGCCCAAACGCAATGGAAGTTGAGGAGAGTAATTTGGTATTCCTCAAGAATTAGGCGACAGCAACCCCGCCTTTGTTCCGTCAGCAAAATACGCGAAAATTATACCATTGTGCGCCCGACCGGTAAACTGACCTGCATCTTGTATTTCCGGGGTAGTTAAAGGGTCCTGAAACTTGACATTCGCACCCTCTTTCATTATCATTCACAGTGACTTGCCGGCGAAAGAGTAGTGATTTTTGCGTAACCGTTTCTTATTTATCTTTTTGATGTGTACTTTGTCGTTTTGGCAGATTGCCGGAGCGGTCGAGGCTAATCCTCTCAGTAATTACATGTCCGGTGCTTATCCGAGGACGGTCAGTCGCTTTACGGCGTTGATGGATGTCAGTACTGGCAAGATCCTTTATTGTGAGAACGACTTCTGCCATCGACCTCCGGCGAGTCTGACTAAGATGACCGCGGCGATCGTCCTCATTGAAAACGGCAAACTGACCGATACGGTCACTGCCCCGGCAGCGGTCAAAGGCACCCCTGAGTCCAGTCTGCACCTTTCGCCCGGTGAAAAGATCTCGCTGCACGACCTGCTCTATGCAATGATGCTGCGATCAGCGAACGATACACCGATTGCGGGTTCCTACTATCTATGCGGCGGCATACCGCCATTCGTTGAGCTGATGAACAAGAAGGTTCAAGAGATCGGCTGCGCAAACACCCACTTCGTCACTCCAAACGGACTTTATGCCGCCGGCCACTATTCTTGCGCTTACGATCTAGCGCTGATTGCGCGCTACGGCTTGACGCATCTGCCTGCCTTTCGTGAAATAGTCCGCACCCGCTCGTACCGAGTGACGCGCTCAATTCATAAAGGTGATTCTCTGGTTACCAACACCGCCATGACCTTTCTTTCCGACTTCCCCGGCGCGGACGGGGTCAAAACCGGGTATATTTCGCAAGCCGGGCACTGTTTTGTGGGTTCAGCATCTCGTCATGGCTGGCAGTTGATTGCTGTCGCACTCGATAGTCCCGAGTGTCGCAGTGATGTGGTGCAGCTGCTGTCTTATGGATTTGCGCACTTTAAGCCGCACCTTATTTATAAGCGCGGATACGATGCAGGCGTCGTTAGTCTTACGAATCGCCAGGTGGCTGCCGTAACTGGTGCCGACCTGATGGATGTCGACGAGGCGGGTGCGCCGCAGTACCTGGAGTCATCCTATGACCTGCGGACGGTAGCGCTGCCGATTGCACAGGCAGATGCGGTGACCTTAGGCGAAAAGATCGGGACAGTCACAATGTATCACGCAGGCACACCGATTATGACGGTCGATGCGGTTGCGGCGCAGGCGGTTCCTGGAACGCCGATCACAGTTCAGGCAAGAATCGGTAAGTCAGGATTTTTCATCAAAGCAGTGATTGCTGCGGTAGCGGCCATCATTCTCCTGCCGCTTTTATATGTAGGCGGACGCCTGCTGGATTTAGCTATACATGCCAGAAAGATTGCAAAAAATTCTCGCCGCCGCCGGGCTCGCGTCGCGGAGGACATCGGAGCAGTGGATCCGTGAGGGCCGTGTTGCCGTCGATGGCGCAGTAGTTATCGAACTTGGGGTTAAAGCTGATCCGGACTCGCAGCGAATCACTGTCGACGGCCGTCCGATCCCAAAAGCCCCGACTCGTCTCAATTATGTCGCGGTGAACAAGCCGAAAGGCGTCACCTGCACCCTGTCCGATCGTCACGCGGAACGCCTTATCACAGAGCTCGTAGATCTTCCGGGAAATCCGACTCTGAAGCCGGTTGGACGGCTCGATGCGAACAGTGAAGGACTGATCTTTCTGTCCGATGACGGAAACTTCATCTATAAGCTCACCCATCCGCGCTACCATGTCACCAAGACCTATCTCGTTACCGTTCGCGGCGTCCCAAAGCCCGATGACCTTGCCAGGCTCGCGTCCGGTGTTCGGCTTGAAGACGGTATAACGGCCCCGGCTGACCGGGTACGATTAGTGAAGTCATTTCCGGACAACGATACGACCGACATTGAAATCGCTATCCATGAAGGACGAAAGCGGCAGATCAGACGCATGTTCGACTACATTGGCTCTCCGGTGCTTCGCTTGGTGCGAATCAAGATCGGTGAAGTCACTTTAGGCGGCCTGCCTGCTGGAGCATGGAGACACTTGACCAAGACCGAGATAGCAAAACTGCTTGAACCGACTGCCGAGCCGCAGCCCGAGCTGAAGCATACGGCGAGCCGCCGAATTCCAAATAAGAAAGGTTAGAGATCAATGGCTAACAAGAAAGCCACTATCACAACAAATAAAGGAACGATCGTTGCTGAACTATTTCACGACGATGCACCGATTACCGCCGGAAACTTCGCGGAGCTTGCATCCAACGGATTTTACGATGGTTTAACTTTCCATCGTTATGAGCCTGGATTCGTCATCCAGGGCGGCGATCCGCGGGGTAATGGAACGGGCGGATTCATCGACCCAGCGACCGGACGCGAACGGCGAATACAGCTTGAAGTAAAGAAGCACCTCAAGCATGATTCCGCTGGCGTACTTGCCATGGCGCGCTCGCAGGAGCCCAACAGTGCATCAAGCCAGTTCTACATCACGCTCGCACCAGCTGCCTTTTTAGATATGAATTACGCCGTCTTCGGTAAGGTTACCGAAGGGCTCGATGCTGTCCAGCAGCTGCGCCGAGGTGACAAGATCGAATCGGTCGTCATCTCCGAATAATCGGGATCGTTACTTTCTTTCCGGAACCTTCTTGCGAGGGAACTTTTGTCCGACTGCTATCGCTTGTCTAAATTCATATGGGGCAGCTGGCATTTCAAAAAGTTTGGGGAGGTTCCGGATTGACCGCCCTCTGGCAGCGTGCGAAGAAAGACGACTCGGTCGTTTTCGAAGAACTGGTATCGCGCCATCAGGAGCGCTTCTACCGTGTCGCCTACAGAATGACCGGCTCCCACGAAGACGCTCAAGATTTACTTCAGGAAGCGTTAATCGAAGCCTTTAAAGCATTTGGACGCTTCAGCAAAGGCTCCTATTTCGATAAATGGCTTTTCCGAATCATGACCAGAACCTTCATCGACTCTCGAAGAGTAAAAGTTCGAACGCCCGTCATGTACCTCGAAGAGATGGCTCTTAGTGCAGATTCAGGGGAAAGAAGGGCATACGAAATTGCCGATTACACGGACGACCCGTTGTACAAAATCCAACAACGTACCCTCGCCGAGCCAATCCAGGCGGCATTAGATTCCCTGCCCGCGAATTTCAAGATCGTTTTAGTACTGGCCGATATCGAGCAGCTATCCTATGATGAAATTGCAGATATGCTTGAATGCCCCGTTGGAACCGTAAGGTCTCGACTGCATCGGGCGCGATCTATCATGCTCAAACAGTTAAAAACCATCGGTCACGTCCTTGACTCTTAATCGAGGGAACTTTAAGCCACGCACCATGCCACAAGAAACCTGCAAGAATTATAAAGATTTTTCGTCGTTCATCGATGGCAGAATGGATGGGCAGTCAATCAGGGACATCGCTCGTCATCTGGAGAATTGCGATGAATGCCGTGAAGAGGTGACACGGCTTCTTGCCTTGCGCCGGACATTGAACGAGTTGACTTCTCCTTCCCTTCCCCCAAACCCGGAGTTCTGGTCGGGCGCCTACCGTAAAGCCCGTCTTGAAGCACTCCATGCCGACGCTGCCGCAAAGAATTCTGGCTACCTGTTTATGCGCCGCGCGGCAGCCTCGCTTGTTGCTGTTGCTTGCGTTCTTTGCGCCGCCCTTGCTGCGCCTCTGATTTCAAGTAACTACCGCGAACAGCCGCTGACGACGTTCACGTACTACAATCCAACTCCGAGTGCGGTCGACATTGGTCCGTTGCTGCGGGCGCACACTGCGTATAGCGCAATGCAGCCGCTCAGCGACAATTCGCGGATGTCAATGATCCTATCGGACGAAGCTTCTGAGAATGTAAATCTGCCGGCGGACTATCAGGCAAATGCCGCGCCGCAGTAATTCCCGAGCGATGCTCATGTCGGCTCTCCTCACGCTGTCACTCCCGATCGCCGTCCATTCAGCCATCACTCCGTCGACCCTGTACCAGCGGGCGCTGATATCCGATCTTATGTTTTCCTACCGGGGACGCCAGTTTCTGACGTCATACGGAGACGACGGCAGGAGTGAGTCGTATGTAACCGATGTGCAGCATAGGTCGCCAAATGATTACAAAATTGTTTACGAAGAGCCTGATCGAGATGTCGGCAGAGTAATTGTTGAAGATGACCGACAGCAGTGGACACTGCTTCCACATTCCAAAGTAATCGTTCACAGCAGCCAGAACTTGCCGCTGACTCGCAAACAGGCATCGGCAAAGTATGAGCTTTTGAAGCAAAATTACGAGCTGACCGTTGTCCCGACCCCGACTTGGATTGCCGATCGCAAGGCGTTCGAACTCGATATCACGTCAAAGGACGGTAACGGTACCGAGGACAGGCTATGGATCGACCCCGATACCGGAGTTGTCCTCCGTAAGGAGCAGTACCATGCCGATGGCGCTCTGGATTCGGTTATGTATTTTAGTGAGATTAAAGTGTTCGGTGGAAAGACCGCCTCAATTAAAACGTTCTCACCGCCGCCGCAAGGTCTGGGGGGGATCGTAGAGGCGAAGAAGCTCGACGAGAAAGTTATCAAAAGGACGGATGTCATGCAGTACTTTGGCAAGTCTGCAATTTGTCCCGAGCGGATAGGGCGGTTTCAGCTGCAGAGTCTCACCGTGCTACGGAGCGGGCGGGAGCTCACACTGCATCTTCGGTACAGTGACGGCCTTGTTTCATTGTCACTTTTCGAAACCGTGCGAACGTCCAGGCTGACAAGTACAGTCGCATTGTCGCAGCCAATCAAACTTCCGCAAAAGCTGCCCGGCAGAGTCGTAAGGCGTTACTCTTACAACCTTCTCAACTGGGACACTCCATACGTCAACTTTACATTCGTCGGCGAC
>PLAD01000072.1 GCA_003134215.1 Armatimonadota bacterium | reverse complement strand
GGCGCTTTCTGAGTCGTAGCCTACTTCCCCGGCGATCGTATAGATACTGCGGTCGCTGTCTTTCAGAAGATCGCGGGCGATTTGCATTCTCCAGTTGATCAGGTATTCGCCGGGTGTCACTCCCACTTTTTTCTTAAAGCTCGAGGCGAAACCGGCCCGGGACATCCCCGTCAGACCGGCTAGCGCTTCCAGCGACCACGGTCTCCCATAGTCTGCGTGAATGGCTTCGATCGCTTTGGATAGTTTTGGATCGGAGAGACTTGTGAGCCAGTTCTGTTCGGATGTCATCGAACGCAGGTAGGTTCGTAGAATTTGCACAAGAATAATTGGGGCCAGATGGTTGAGTATGAGCTCGCAGCCAATATTCTTTCCGAGGTATTCGGCACGAAATCGTTCTATGTTCCATCGCAGACTTGCCGACTCCTCCGAATGCGCTGGGATATGTATGGCGGGCGGTAATCCCTTGAAGACCAGCTTTGGCATGTGTCCTTCGAACTGAAAGAAAATAGCCGTCGTCAGCGACTCTCCGCCTCCGTTGATTGTAAAAACCCCGTCTTTTTGCGCTTTCTTCACATCGGCGATGGTAAGGCGCCGAGTCACCGAAAGGTCGCTCATGGCAGCTAATGGCTCCGAACTCAGTACCAGAAGGCAGTCGCCGGGCCGCAAGTGGTATTTGGCTTGAGTTTCTTCGAGCACAATCCAGCCCTCGCCTTTTAAGATCATGTAAAGCTTCAGAGCGTCGTACGCGGGTACGTCAAGCCCCCATCGCCCGGCGCCGTTGGTGGTTCCAGAAACGAAGCTATGAAACCTCATGGTCATGAGGGTAGAGGAAAGAATATCAGTCATATTTATATTTATGTAGACTATTTAGTATAAAAGTGTCAATTTTAAGCATAGATATTATACTACGAAGATTCTAAAATAGACTATAACTTGATCGCGGCAACAATGAGAGGGAGTCTACAATGAAAGTTTTCGTCACAGGAGCAACCGGGTTCGTCGGATCTGCAGTCGTTCAGGAGCTGGTCGCCAACGGCCATGAAGTGATCGGGCTTACCCGCGGCGCCGCCGGCGCAGCAAAACTGAAATCACAGGGGGCCGCGGCCAGGATCGGAACGCTGGATCAGCTCGACATCCTCAGGACGGCGGCTGCCGAGTCGGAAGGCGTCATTCACACGGCGTTCATCCACGGTTTTGGCAATATGAATCTTAAAACCCGGCTTAACTTGTTTGCCGGGGCGCTAAAGGGCGGTGTCGTCCAGAGTTTTATGAGGATACTTGGCGAGACCGAGACACAGGCGATCGACGCTATGGGGAAGGGGCTTTCCGGCTCCGGGCATCCTTTTGTCGTTACTTCCGGAATATTGATGCTGCCTCAGGGCCGAATATCGACCGAGGCCGATTCACATGTCAACAATGGGCCGAACAGGGCCTTTTCCGAGTCGGCCGCCTTAGCTTTCGTCCCGCACAATGTGCGCGCCTCGGTGGTGAGGCTGCCGCCGTCGGTACACGGAAAGGGCGATCATGGATTCATTCCACAAATCATCGAGGCCGCACGCAAAAAAGGAAGATCACCCTATATCGGAGACGGTCAAAATCGATGGCCAACAGTACACCGTGTAGACGCCGCCAGGCTTTTCCGGCTGGCGCTGGAGTCTGGTGAGGCCGGTGCGAAATACCATGCGGTTGCAGAGACGGTGATCGCATTCCGGGAGATAGCGGAGATAATCGGCAGCAAGGTTGGAGTACCGGCCGTGAGCTGCACCCAGGCGGAAGCATCGAAACATTTTGGATTCTTGTCCAGTTTCGTCGGGCTTGACAATCCATCGTCAAGCGAATGGACCCGTGAAAAGCTCGGGTGGATTCCCAAGTCCAATAGTTTATTCGAAGACTTGGAGAAGTCGGATTATTTTAAGGCAGGGTAGGTTATTGGATCCTTGCGGGTCCAGGTTAAAAATGAGGATTATGATGAGTTTACAGTCACGTCGCGAGCTTTTGCTGGCCATTTTCAGTAGGTACAGAAAAAGCGAATAAATGCGATAAAAGTCAGATACTGACGGAGTTTGTTGAGTCGACCGGTTACAACCGGAAATATGCGCTAGAGTTGCATCGCGCCACGGAAGTCTCTGATTTGTCCTGGTGCGACTGCACCTTGATATCGCTTGCACTGGAATAGGAAGTGGAACCTAAGAAAACCGTTAACCTTCGCGATTCCGACGCCGTCGATATCGCCATCGCCGAATTTGCTGGTTACTTCGACCTGGACAAAGCCCGAATCTCTGAGGTGGCGCTGAGTAAGTCGTTCGAAGGCTGCGGGTTTTAGGTGACCTGATCGTGATATCGGTCGGTTTCGTCCAACAGTGCGACCAGCGGCCCAGTGTCAGTGAGTGTTACTAGCCGCTTCAACCTCGGACCAGGACCGACCATCCGCGCGCTTTTTACCCCGAACCGCCCCGACAACACCGATTTCACGTAAATGAGCGATGACGTCCGTTCCTTCGAACGAACTGCGACTTGCAGCTTCTTCCACCAAATCAACAACAAGATCGTGCAGTGGTTTGCCCAAGGCAGCAGCACGGCGGGTAAGACGCGCTTCCGTTTCGGGCGAGAGATCAATTGTTACAGTCAAAACCGTGGGCTCCTGGTTATCATTGTACCATTCGCGCTAAGGAGCACGATAATCGCTCGAATTTTGCGTCATTTGCGACGCTTGCGTCATTCATTTCGTCCTCACCAGCGTCTAGGTTCCGAGGTTCGTGGTTTGTAAAGTTCGACGACAAATTAGAACTTGGAAGGTCATCGATTAATTGGCGAAATGGCGCACCTTAGGACAATGCCTATGCCGAGAGTTTCATGAAGACCCTGAAATAAGAAGAGGTTTACATGGCCGATTACGCCAACATCAACGAGGCCGGACGCCGGATCGCTCACTTCGTTGAGGAGGTCTATAATAAGAAGCGATTACATTCAGCCATCGGCTGCATGCCGCCAACGGAATTTGAATCTGTCGGTCACACTAGAGAGAAGGTTACATCTTAACCACCTGTGCCAGAAAAGGGAGCCGTCCAGATTCATATGGTCGGTGCTTACCGAGAAAACGTTGCTTTAAGGTAACGCGCATTTGGCTAGATCTGTACAGGAAATGTTTTTTAGCCGATCAGCTTATCATAATCGGCGTGTGACCCGATCCAAAACCTTATGAACTCTTGGTTTTCTGTTACCGCCAGAGCCCGATAATGAAGCCCGATGCGAACAGACCAATAGTTTCGGATCTGTTTAAACTGAAGTGCAGGGTGATTGGGATTTGTTTTAAGGATCTTGTAAGATCTGTCGGCGTGGAGTTGCACGTCGCGAGGAAGAATGTTATACCATTGCCAGAAGTTTGGAGTCGCGAAATGCTTCATATGCGGTGGCACTTACAGCGGAGAGCACCGGCCAGCTTTGAAGTCCGCGATAGCCTGTTCCGCTAAGCTATTCAGCTTACCGGCATCAATGTCCTGCGAGAGTTGTTCGTCCCAAATGTCTGATTGACGGCGTGCAAACCACTCCTCCAGTTGCGCTAGCTCCGCAGGCTGGAGATTCTCAATGGCAGATTCGATTTCATTTACACCCACAAATATATTGTACCATCCTCTCCCATGAGAGTTAGAAACGTCAAACGGGCATCTTGGAGGACTGCTCAAACCAATCCTCCGACCCATGCGCCGCCTCATGATCTGATTTCGAAAACTCGCACTCGCCTGCGGCCTCCAGGGCCTACTGTATGACATTATCTGGAACGTCCAGCTTAGTAGGACACGTTCTCACGTCTCGGTCACGTTTACACTTTCCGCCGCCGCCGATCTTGGATATGAAGCAGGCGACAACATAGCGTTTCCCGCCTGGCCATCGCATGATATTCTTTACACGGTTGAACATGTTGCCGACTGTCATAGTCGAAGAACTTGAAATGACGTTCCACTTTATTGGTGACACTCAGGTGTGGTCTAATTTATTCTCGTCTATGACTAAGGTAAATCGATCAACTTCAGAGAGGTTATTGATATATGAGCAGATAATCTCTTGAACTCGTGGACAATTCCGCCAATACGAGCCGTCGGCGACATATATCCAAGCGTCAATCGGAATTGAGCCGGTTGGCGCTTCCAGCTTGATTCTGAGCAGGCTGAAAATTTCCGGTGGAAAGCCAAGCTCAGCCCAGTGTATCTGATCCGTTACGTGATCGTAGTTTCGTACTCTAAGAGCTTCATCTAAGTTAAGATTGATCGTGGCTAGGTGGACATCCTTAATCTCAGGAAAGTTCTGTGAAATCGACGGAATTTGTAGTGGCAAGGTTCAGCTAGCGTAACCAACATTGGGTGCTTTTACTGCATTTATTCTTATCATTTTTCACCCTCAATATGACGTCCTGCGGGCGCAATCACCTTTCTGCAGAAGCCCCTTGTACCTACAGACCGATACCGACGAAGATTACATCGAGAATGTGCATATGGATACAATTTTCCGCGTCGTTGCTTTATGGCCGAAGCTAACAAGTCTGGTCAAACCTTACTAAACCACCCGCGATCTACTGAAACCTTTTCAACAACTTC
>PLAD01000184.1 GCA_003134215.1 Armatimonadota bacterium | reverse complement strand
CCGCGAATACGAGATAACATCTACTGGGCTGGTTCTAGGTGCGCGGCTGCAGGATTACGCTGAACTTATTACCGGGCTGCCTCACCGGCAATGATAAAATATTCGACCGAAACGAGACCTTATAATGGATGATCACAACGGAATCGAAGAGCTTGATGCGGTCGAATACTACACTGAGATCCGCGCAGTCAATGAAAAACTTGTAATTTCCGCTGTTCAACAGCAGGAATTGGCAGAATCTGCCCTGCGAACAGAGCAGAGGTTGAGGGATATAATCGACAGCCTCGGCGTCGTCATCTGCGAAGTAGAGGTAAGCTCCGGCCGTTCAACGTTTCTCAGCTTGCGGTCAGACACTTTTCTCGGCCGATCCGTTGAACTCTGGCTGGACTCGCCGGCATTTCTCAAAGAGATAGTTCATCCCAGCGACCGAGAGCGGGCATTTTCATTGATCCCAACGGAGTTTGACGGCGGTCTGAACTACGAATACGACTTTCGCGCGATTTCCGACGATGAAACTTTCATCTATATGCGCAACAACATTCGCGGCGCGCTCAGCTCCGAAGGCAATAAGAAGCTCCTTCGATGCGTCATTGTCGATGTCACCGAGAAGAAGAATATCGAACGCGCTCTCGAACATTTATATATACAAGAAAAGACTGTGACCGAGGCTTTGCATCGTTCAATCCTGTTCATTCCACCTGAAGACTCATTTCCCGGCATCAAGGTCAATCGGATTTATGAAGCTGCGTCGGACATTAGCCTGGTCGGCGGCGACTTTTTCGATACCTTTGCGTGCGATCACGGACATGTTGCCTTAATTGTCGGCGATGTCACCGGCCATGGGCTGGCTGCAG
Source organism: Armatimonadota bacterium (assembly GCA_003134215.1). Lineage (GTDB taxonomy): Bacteria > Armatimonadota > Armatimonadia > Armatimonadales > Capsulimonadaceae > BOG-944. The sequence continues at coordinate 18,151 of PLAD01000184.1, read as the reverse complement.
GGCTGTTCACTACGGAACTTCGCTTTGCATTGCGCGGCTTCGTTCAGGAGCATATCGAGCCGAGCGCAGTGCTTGGCCGAATGAACGCCTATCTCGTTGAAAAAGCGCGCCTTCACCGGGAAGGACTATGCAACGAAGGCAGCCATTCACCGATAAGCGTATCGATAGCTATCATCGATACATCTACCGGAAAAGGCCTCATTTCATCTGCAGGAATGGAGCCGGCCCTTGTGGTTCGTCGAGGCGGAGGCGTCGAAGAAATTGACGTCTCCGGGCTCCTCCTCGGCATCCAACCCAATGAGCCTTACGATCAGGCAGAGTTTACGCTCTCCCCCGGAGACACCCTGGTGCAGGTAACGGACGGTATTACTGAGGCTCGGAACGACGGATCATACCTCGGACTTGGCGGGCTAAAGCAACTTGCATTGCTCGGCTCGTCCAAAGATACGCTGGAGGAGATGGGCAGGACGATTCTCAATGGTTCGCGCGACTTCGCCGGCGGCCTTTGTCGAGATGACGCCTGCATTCTCTTAGCGCGAAGAGTCTAATGTACCCGAACTATCGAAATAGCCGAAAGAGATCCCATGCGATCATACAGACTGTTGCTGCGACCAAAATTGCGAACAACAAACGCAAACGTCGGTTAGCGATATAATGGGTGGTTATTGCTCCGATCTGCGCTCCGATCGACGAGCCGATTAATATCGACATTGCCAGCTTAATACTCACATACCCGTCCCTCGCCTGCTCATAGGTGCCGAATGCGACAGTTACGAATAAGAGAAGTATGCCCGTCCCTGCTGCATTGCGTGCTGAGAGACCAAGGCCATAAAGCAGTATCGGAAAGAACAGCACCCCGCCTCCGATTCCCATGAGACCCGATGCCATTCCCAGAAAGAAACCAAGGTAACAGAGCATTGGTACTGAGACCTGTTTCAACTGAACATCGGGTAGATCAATGTACGGGGCAATACGGACACGTGTCACAAGCGGCCCGGCGATCGTTTTGTCTCCTCGAGGAACAGGTCTCTTGCGTGATGTCCATGCGTCATGAAAAGTGTAAACCGCCGTCAACGACAGTAGAACAATAAAGAGAACGTCGAGGACGAATTGCACGGCATAGATATGATGATAGCGTCCGATGCTCCAGTTGCCGAGTCCCGACAGGTACGATAATAGCCTTGTCCCGGCATCCACCCCGGTGAGGCTTCCGCCAAGCATGACGAGATCGACCAACGGTTCGCCGAGTTTCATTCTTCTATATTTCAGGAATGAACTGATCGAAGTTCCGCACTTCTGACAGAGGGCGGAGCCGACGGCAACTGGAGGAGGAACACCAAAGGCGTAAATGAGAACCGGCGTCAANNCCCATCGTCAGAGCGGGAAGCGAAACGGCATGCCCGATTCCTGCACCCATACGAAAAAGCAGCATCGGTTAAATGTGATAATCCAGCGGCATGACGGTTCCTTCACTTTTCGATTCAACAGTGACCGCCTTCGCCCGGGCCTGGCGGCCCGCACGCTTGTCAATCGCCGCCGACACCCGGTAGACCACCAGTCCCCAGGCGACAGGAACGACAATACAAAGAATGGCATAGCCGAGTGTATGATTGTTCATCGATTGTTACGGTGCGTCAAGATAGCGCAAAAAACATAACGATCTTACCGCAAATGCTGAGCTAGTTCAGAATGACATCACGAAATGTCAACGAGACTCTGCGGCTCCTACGTACGACATGGCCGTCGACAATGTCCTTAAGCCGTCCTCTGATACCATGACGCCAAATATTCCTCGCTTCGCCGGTGAGGACGACAATACTTCTGCGCGGCAGCCAGATCGAAACGGTGTCTCGACCCCGTTCAGGATCCGTGAAGTCCATGATGCATCCGCTTCCCAAAGTGAGCGATGCGACGGAGCCGCCGAAGTAGTCGACATGCTGCGCAATCCCCTGCCCCGGCATGTACTCATTGATTCCCATCTGGTTTGGCAGACGAGCCAGGATTTGATCTTCAACCAGGCGAAGCCGGATAAAATCCGACCATTGCGGCAGCGGCTTGGCAGACCGATCAACATCTGTATCGGACAGCCCGTGCAAATAGGCCGATCCGAACGACTTGGTCCGGCGTGACCAATGAGTCGACCATTCCCCCTCCCTGTCTGCCTCCCACAGCAGTACTCGCTCTTCGCCGAACGTCACAAACTGCGGAAAAAACGCCAGCCCTTTAACCCTTTCCAAATTGCCGCTTACAACAATCAGACGATCGTCAGCCGGTACATACTCGATCACATCGGCGGACTGACTAAATAGAGAAAGTGTTTCAGAAATCATAATCATCTCCTCAAAAAGAACAGATGTTCGTATTATACCCTTGATTGGCCTTTTGTGGAACCGCCAAGAAATTTCAAGGGATGTTTTATGGATATTTTCATTGTGAGAAGGCCCGTATTAAGGAATCACTATACGCAGCGCAGTGAGGCATTTTGTCTTTTGAGTACAATATGTTGGATCGGTAGATTTTTTTCTTCTTATTCTGTGTACAAGGCGAAACCTCATTCTCAAATTAATTTCGAGATCACGCAGATGCATACACTATTCATTCGGATTGTTCGCCGCCGTTTAATGGAGCGCTCAACAAAATACACACAGAGTTAAATCATCATGTCAACTGACCCGCTTGCATTTCCTGTATTGACCGACTCCGAGATAGACGTCTTTAGGTCTCGTGGAACCGAGACTGTGCTTAACGACGGTCAGGCGCTTTGGAACGCTGGTGATGTCAACTTCGGTTTCTTCGTAATTTTGTCCGGCGGAGCGATTATCCGCAACAGCGTAGGCGAGGCTGCACGGGTAGCCTATCACGGTCCGGGCGAATTCAGCGGCGATGTCGATTTGATGAGCGGAAGACCGGCCCCTATCGGAGGATACGCTGACGGTGAAACGCATGTCGTTGTGCTCTCAGCCGAGACGCTGAGAGATTTGGTCCGTGTTGAGCAAAACCTTGGCGGCAAGATCCTTTCCGCGTTTATTCGTCGCCGCGAAATACTTCTAAGTTCGGAAAACCATGGCATCATTTTGATCGGAAGCGCCTTAGATCCCGAAACAATAGCGCTGCGCACCTTTCTTGGCCGGAACCGAGTCGTTCATCGATGGGATAAGACAGAGGATGAGACAACTTCAAGCCTACTGAAAGCATTCGGTTACACTCCTGCCGATACTCCTCTGGTCTTGCTTGGCAGCCGGAGGATGGTCCACCCTACAATCGAGGAACTGGCAGATACACTCGGAACGCGTATCGAGACGGACAAGCAACAGTACGATGTCGTCATCGTCGGCGCTGGACCGGCAGGCTTGGCAGCTGCGGTATACGGAGCAAGCGAAGGACTAAAAACACTGCTTCTCGATTACAGCGGCCCCGGTGGACAAGCGTCATGGTCCAGCCGTATCGAAAACTATATGGGCTTTCCCGAAGGTCTCACCGGCAGCGATCTCGCAGCACGCGGCCTGGTGCAGGCGCAGAAGTTCGGCGCCCATATCTCGGTGCCTGCCGATGTGTCCAAAGTGGAATGCGTTGGCAGCGGTCATCAGGTCCACTTGAAAACAGGGGAAGTCATCGATGCGCGGGCGGTGCTTGTCAGCACAGGTGCAAACTATCAGAAGCTGAATATTCCGAGTTTTGAAAGATTCACTACTGCAGGTGTTTACTATGCCGCGACTCGCATGGAAGCAGAGTTTTGCAGCGAGTCTGAAATAGTTGTCGTGGGAGCAGGAAACTCCGCTGGTCAGGCGGCCGTCTTCCTGTCCCAAACCGCTAAGAAGGTCCGGCTGGTGGTACGCGGCGACCATCTAAACAAGTCGATGAGCGACTACCTGAGTTACCGAGTGGAACAGATCCCTAATGTGGAAATCCTTCTTGGCACGGAAGTATCCGAACTTTTCGGAGNNAAGGCGGATCGAACGAGACCGTGCCTTGCGATGGGCTATTCGTCTTCATAGGCGCCTCGCCGAACACCGCGTTTCTGCGGGATACCGCAGCGCTTGACCGGAAGGGTTTTGTCCTGACTGGGGACGCGATGCGCGCTTACTGGGACTCCGACCGAATGCCGTACTATCTTGAGACGTCGTGTCCAGGAATTTTCGCGGCAGGCGACTGCCGGGCAGGCTCGGTCAAACGAGTCGCCAGTAGTGTCGGTGAGGGTTCAATGGCGATCACCTTTATTCATCGTTATCTTGCGCTCTGACTCACCGCCTATCGCAATGATGCGAAACCATCTATACGAAAGTGTTACTTGACTGTTCACGAATCATCATTAGGAGTTTCACCATTGGACGCGCTCGAAAAAATAAAGACTACCTGTCCCCGCGATTGCTACGACGCCTGCGGCGTATTAGTTGTCAAAGAACGTGGGCACGTTCTCAAAGTGATGGGTGACCCCGATCATCCGCATAATCGAGGAACCCTCTGCGGCAAATGCACCCTGGCGTACAACGGCGCATGGCGCGATCCCGATGCACGTATTCTAGACCCACTCAAACGGATCGGACTTAAAGGCGAAGGACGATTCGAACGTATTTGTTGGGACGAGGCGCTCGAAACGGTTGCTTCCAAGTTGACAGATGTTCTCGAAGGCAGCGGCGGAAGCTCGATTGTCCATACGCATTACACCGGTACTTTTTCCCTGATGGCCTATGGCTTTCCTCTGCGCTTTTTCAATAGAATCGGTGCTACGGAAGTAGACCCTGACACCGTGTGCAACAAGGCCGGACACGTGGCGCTGGAAATGACGTATGGAACGTCTCTGGACGGGTTCGACCCGCGTTCAGCTTCGGATGCGGCTTGCATCATGGTCTGGGGCGCGAATCCTTCCGCCTCCGCGCCGCATGCTCACCGTTATTGGCTGGCCGAAGCTCCAGGCAAGATCATTGTGATCGATCCAATCCGACATGCAACTGCCGCGGCCGCCGATATCTATCTTCAGCCTTATCCTGGCACGGACGCAGCATTGGCTTTTGCGCTGCTGCATGTGATCAAACGGGAAGGGCTGATCGATAAAGAATTTATAACGGCAAATACAGTGGGATGGGACGAGGTGACTCCGGCTCTTGTCGACTGTACTCCAGAGTGGGGCGAAAAAGTGACCGGAATTCCAGCCTCTTTGATAGAACAAGCAGCTATCATTTACGGGCGTGGACCTTCCCTCTTGTGGCTCGGTCAAGGCCTGCAGCGCCAAAGCACCGGCGGAAACGTGTTCCGCGCCTGCGCCATGCTTCCTGCAACAACTGGCAATATCGGCAAGCCCGGTGCGGGGTTTCTGTATCTTAACTGCGGCGGACGCAATATCGATAGTGACTATGTCATGTCGCCGCATCTGAACCCTGGAGTCCCGAAATCGATCAGTCATATGGACTTCGCAGCTCATTTGGAAAATGTCGAGTCGAGCCGCGCGTTGTTTTGCTGGAACAACAACATCGTCGCGTCGTGCCCGCAGCAAAACCGCCTCCGCCAAGCGCTCAAACGGGAAGATCTCTTCACCGTAGCGATCGATCTTTTTGCGACCGATACGACTGACTACGCAGACATTGTTTTGCCGGCAGCCGGGTTCCTTGAGTTCGACGATTTGGTCTGTTCGTACTTCAACTACACCATCTCGGCGCAAGTCAAGGCAATGGAGCCGATGGGCGAATCATTGCCTAATCAGGAGATTTTTCGCAGGCTCGCTGAGAAAATGGGCTTTACCGAGCCGGAACTTTTTGAAAACGACAACGACCTTCTGGACAGCCTTCTTCGGCAAAGCGGGATTGGTCTGGACTTCAATGCACTATCGAAAGTCGGAACTGTTTATGTTTCGTCATTTCCAGTGGTACCCTTTGCTGATGCCAATTTTGCCACTCCGTCCGGAAAGATAGAGATAGCGTCTGATGCTTTCGAAGCCGCCGGATTTCCGCGAGCACCGCAGCCATGGGCTGATGAAAGGCCGAGAGGTGGGCGGCTTCGGCTTCTCTCGCCTGCTTCTCCATGGCTGATGAACAGCAGCTATGGTAATGACGCCAAGATACGGAATCGTACAGGACAAGCGGATGTCACCTTGAATATCGATGAGGCGCATTCAAGAAGCCTTAGTGACGGAGATGCAGTCGTTCTCTTTAACGAGGTCGGCCGCCTGCCGCTTCGACTGATCGTGTCTGAACACGTGCCGCGCGGCGTTGCCCTTGTCCCAAAGGGGAGGTGGCCCAAACTTGATCCTTCTCGTGCGAATGTCAACGTCTTGAACAATGGAAGGAAATCGGACATGGGCGAGAGCTCGTCAGTCCACTCGGTAGAAGTCGAAATCATGTCGGCAGACAAGACTGTCGACTAATCCGCCTTTGCGAATATGCAGCTTCCAGGCAATTCTCACAGGACCCCGATCTCCACGGATATCTTCCGACGCGTTAGATTGCTGCATTTACACGTTCGCGAAAATCGACACCTTCATTTTTCTGTTGTCCTAGCCACAATTACATCTTAGGCGCGCCGTCAACTTCTGCCAAAATTTGCTATTTTTCGTTCTTTTTCGCCGCGCTTTTAGAAAGTAAAGGCATGGCTTCTTCGGAAACCAACAACGAATCAGAGCGAATAAGAGACCTGTACGATCACGAGTTACTCGATACGCCGCCAACGCAGGAGTACGAGGACCTTGTTCGGCTGGCCGCCTTACTTTGCGACGTCCCGGTTGCAGCGGTCACACTTGTCGACAATAATCGCATCTGGTTCAAAGCAATCACCGGCGCTTCAGCATCCGAAATTCCAAGCATAAACACGCCTTGCTCGTACACCGTTAAACAAACTGACGTAATGGTGGTCAGCGATACCTCGCTCGACGCTCGCTTCTGTGACGATCTTCCGCATATCAACGATTTCGCGGTCCGATTTTACGCAGGAGTTCCTCTGGTATCTGAAAACGGCTATGCGCTCGGAGCGCTCTGTATTATTGATAATCAGCCCCGCCGCCTATCTGTTCAGGCAAAGGCTGCTTTACAGATGCTTGCTCGGCAGGCGACAACACATCTTGCTCTTGCTAATAAAGTCGCCCAATTGAAGCGACTCATTGGCCGCCTGGACGACTCCGGCTCTGTGCTCCAAAAGCAAGGGGATTTTCAGCAGGCGCTTTTAGAGAGCCTGGACGAAGGAATCATTGCCTGTGATGCACAAGGTTATCTCACTCTATGCAACCGCACATTCCGTGATTTCCACGGTGTAGACGCGCATTCCGTACCTGCAGAAGAATGGTCACGGAACTTCGACCTTTACGATGCTGACGGCGTATCGCCAATGGAGAAAGAGGAGATCCCACTCTTTCGCGCCCTCCAGGGAGAACTAGTCAAAGATGTAGAAATGGTGATCGCACCGAAGGACGGTATATCGCGTTGTGTGATGGCAAATGGCCGGCCAATTATCGATCCCAACGGCAACAACATTGGTGCAGTCGTCGCGATGCATGACGTCACCGAACGACGCCAAATAGAGCGCGAAATGGAACGGCTTGCCGCAGTTGTCGAATCGTCGGTCGATGGCATATTCGCTGGAAACTTAAGCGGCGACATACTCTCATGGAATAAAGGCGCTGAAAGAATTTTCGGTTACACCAAGGCGGAAGTAATTGGGCGGCAATACTCTTGTCTCGATGGTAACCGGGAAAAGGTGATCACCCAGGATTTGATCCAAGCGATCGCGGCGGGACAAACGGTCGAACCGATTGAAGCAGCGCGAGATCGTAAAGACGGCTCGGTCATGGATGTCGAACTGACGATTTCGTCAATCAAGAACGGGAAAGGCGAAATAGTCGGTCTCTCTTGTATTGTCCGTGACATTACGGAGAAAAAACGTGCAAAGGCAGCCCTCGCAGAAAGCGAATTGCGCCTGCGACGGTTGAGCGATGCGGCTTACGAAGGAATCGCCATAACCCGAGACGGGATAATAGTCGACGCGAACACCGCGCTGCTTTCGGAGTTAGGCTATCCGGATCTTTCGAGCTTCGTCGGTGCAAATGGAATCGAAATTGCAACGGCAGAATATCAGCCATTAGTACGCCGGCATGTCGAACACGGCTTAGAAGATATGTATGAAGCCGTTTTGCAGAGAAAGGACGGCTCTACATTTATCGCACAAGTTCGGGCGAGGCAAGCCGTGCACAACGGCCGTCCCGAACGTATCACCGCGATTCGCAATGTCACCAAAGAACGTACACTCGAAAAAGAACTGCTCGAACGCGATCAAAAAATGCGTGCCTTGCTGGAGAGCGCCCCAATCATTATGTACACGGCCGATCGTACCGGAACGGTGACATTTTGCGAAGGCCAGGGCCTGGCGGCGCTTGGACTGACATCCAGAGAGGTAGTTGGCAATTCCGTCTATAACTTTGGGGATGATGAAGGTACTACGACTGCAAGCGTCAACCGCGTGCTGGCAGGTGAGCCGGTGTCGTACGACGTTAAAATCGGCGCGTTTAGCTTTCACACCGAGCTGCGGCCAGTCTTCGACTCCAACGAGACGGTATCTGAGTTCATCGGCGTCAGCTTTGACGTCACTGAACGTGTGACCTCTGAAAAGCGGTTTCGCGCCCTATTCGAACACTCGTCCCATGCCCATCTGATATTCGACGAAGTCTCCGGCATTATCGACTGCAACTCCGCCGCTCTTGAGATGATGCACTCATCGGACAAGCACGATCTACTCGGTAAGCATCCGGCGTGCCTCTCTGCAGACCTCCAGCCGGACGGCCGTTTGTCGATAGAAAAAGGCGACGAGATGTGCCGACTTGCCCGCGAAAACGGTCGACACGTTTTCGAGTGGCTGCGGCGTACGGTTGACGGCAAAGAATATCCGGTCGAAGTGACTTTGACAACGATCGAATTGAGCGGTAAGTCAATGCTGATGTCTGTCTGGCACGATTTGAGCGAGCGAAAAAGACAGGAAGATGAGATCCGTGTCCACACTGCGGCCGTGGAGTTTCAAAAGAAGGAACTAGAAAACCTCAATAGCGTGCTCGAAGGCCTTGCCAGGACCGACGGCTTAACCAATTTGAAAAACAGGCGCACTTTTCAGGAGCGGCTTGCCGAAGAGGTTGACCGTGCGGCAAGATACGAAACCCCTCTCTCGTTAATACTTTTCGATGTCGACCGCTTCAAAGAGTACAACGACACTTATGGTCACCCTGCGGGTGACGAAATTCTTAAATCGGTGAGCAGCATTATTCTTGAAGAAGTGAGAAGCACGGACGTGGCCGCTAGATATGGCGGAGAAGAATTTGCAGTCATCCTGCCCATGACCGATTTACCCAGCGCAATTATTGTAGCAGAACAGCTCAGGCACGCTATTGAAGACTATGGTTGGGAGATGAGTCCGGTCACGGCCTCCTTCGGCGTTTCCAGCCTCAGTCCGACGACGGATGATGGAGCAGCAATTGTTGCCGCGGCCGATGCGGCGCTCTATGAATCGAAGAACGCTGGACGAAACCGTGTCAGCTCAGGAGGCCGCCCGAGTGCGCTTTCCGGCAAATCTTGGGGAGACATGCGACCTACTCTCAGGCGGCGCTGACCTTCTCAACAAAGGGGCTCCTCGATAATATCATTTCCCCGCACTACTGACGGTTTTTGCCTGAAATACTCAGATTAACCGCCTGGTATGCCGAACCTTCAGTGATAGTCCGCGTTGTTTTAAGATTGGCGGAATGGGAAATGAAGTAGAAAAATCTATGGAACACACAAAGAGGTCAGAAAAGAGCAGCAGGTTCACTGCAAGCGACAATGGAGCCGGAAACGACTTTTACGCGCATCGGGATACTCTTGAGTTTTATCATCGTACGTTCGCTGAGTTGAAGCGTTTCGGCGCTTCGAGCCTTTCGGATATAGATCGCGATGACCGCGGGCGTGACTTCCGCGATGAGCTCCCGTCGTCTATCGAATAAATCGATATTTGAGCAAAGTCCAAATTGCTTCCAGGCCGTCGTACCAGTGGATTTTTTTCCCCTCTGCGACGGTTCTTGCATGATAGTGAACCGGAACTTCCAGTATCTTCTCACCGGAACGCAGCAGCTTGGCAGTGACCTCCGGGCAAAACTCAAAACGCTCACACCTCAAATTCATTCCCCGCAGTACATCGGTTCGAACGGCTTTGTAGCAAGTAGCTTCATCGGCAAGTCGACCGCCGAAGAGAACATTGGCGGTTATTGCGAGTATCCGGTTTGCCACCAGGTTTTTGAACTGCATGCCCGGCGGCAGCTTCGTATTTGCAAATCTGTTTCCGAAGACGGCATTGGTCTGTCCTGACAATATCGGTTCCACCAGCGTGGGAATGTCCGCCGCGACGTACTCGAGGTCCGCGTCATGTATCACCACAACTGAGCCGGTGGCTTCCTTAAGCGCCCGTCGAATCGCCGCGCCCTTTCCGTGGTTGCTTTCCTGGCAGATCAACCGAACATGCCCGCCAAGATGCGATGCGATCTCGGCGGTTTGATCGGTGGATGCATCGTCCACAATCAAGACCTCCGTTTCCACATCGCCAAAATCGACTTCGAGAAGGCGGCGGACAGACTCGGCGATCGTTGCCTGCTCATTGAAGGCCGGGACGATTATCGAAACTTTTCTTTTAACATTCACAGCGAATATCGTCCGGATATCATGGTCAGGCTCAGCAAGTTCAGTAAAACTAACGAGCCGATCAGTGCTGCGGCGACCCACTGAGCATACCGTTTGGGAGTTATTTCCGCCAGGCCGTAAACCGCCGCTGCGGTCAGCGGAATGAGAGCCGGATATAGATATCTCCCCTGAACTTGAAAGAAGTGAACATTGTACTGAACGTAAGCGAATACGGTCAGCAATACGAGCAGAACCCACTGTAGAAGCGATGCACGTTCAAGCACCGTCGTTCTTGTTTTTGCCAGAGCGATCGATCCCCAGATCAAGACGGGAATCGAAACGACGGCTATGCACACGTAAACATTCGTCGGAAGAAAGAGGTTCATCGAGTCGAAGACGCCCCAATACGATGCGAAGGTCCAGGCAAAGAAGCGCTCGATATACCATGTCTGACCAAGCGCGCCGATGAGCGCTGACGGCGCGACATTGCGTGAAGCGAGGTCATGAAAGATTACTTTCTCTGCCAGTAGATCGCCATACAACCGTTGATTACGCAAAAGCCACGGGAGGCTCAAAGCCGCCGAACCGGCAAAAGCGATCAATCCGGAAACCGCCGCTGCTTTCGTTGGGATCAGCCTGAGAGCCGATGCGCAGACCAGTGCCGCCAGAGTCAGAGGAAACAGCAAAAGTGTCGAACTTTTTGTCCAAACGCCTGCGCCGAGGACAATCGCCAGCAGCACTCCGTAGAGAATGTGCTTTTCAGGACGCCTGAAATACCGTTCGACAACGAGCAAATAGAGCGCGAACACGAGGTTGGCCGCGGTATCGTTGCCGACCGAAGAGCCAAGAGAAAGGTTCATTGGGATCAACGCGACTATCGCTGCGGTCGCTGCTGCAATGTTGGGCCGGTCCGGGAGAACCTCGCGAACGACGAAAAAAGTAACCCAGATCAGCGCGACCGCTAGTAAAGTCGCCGCCCAGCGATCGACGTGTACTGCTTTGTCCGGGTCTGAGGGCGCTAGCTTATCTGCGCAAGCGGCGATGATATAGTACAGCGGCGGCTGATGCGCCTCATAGTCTCCGTTTTTGCTGGAAAAAACGGGAATATGTCCGGAAGCAATGGACTCGACATAGAGCATATGCGCCGGTTCATCCGGGTTTGCCGCTCCGCCGTCCAACGAGTGAAGGATCGCCGGCGTAGTTGCCGGAGTCATGTAGTTATAGGCGGAAGAGAACAGCAAAAAAAGAATTGTGACAAGCACAATCGAACTATATCGTCCCCAAGCTGAAGAGTATTCCGCGCGGCTAATTGTACTTCTTTGATCGGCCAGGCGTGAACTCGACAAGGCGACGTCTCCCTCGACATGCATAATAAATCCCTTTGATTATACATGGATGTCGCCTACTGTACGTGAAATATGGCGACATGCTGATCGGAGTAGACCGGCGGGCTGTCGCCGCCCGCTGTTAAACCATACACTAGACCGTTCAATCCGCTCCCCGGCCCAATCGCCGCCTGCGTATAGTTGATGTAGATATATTGAAATCCATGACCAAGAAGCCAGCTTCGAAGGTCATCCGATGTTCTCATGGAATCGTATGGTATGACCAGGCCGTGATTCGGCTCCGCCCACATATATCGTCGATCGCAGTAAAAGTCGCGAGGCTCGCCATAAAATACTACTCCGGAGTCTTTTGGAGTCTGCTGATTCAAATACATCATGGCCAGGTATCCGTCAAACCGCTTCTGTATATATTCATCTTTACTGACAGCTCCGGTGGCCACCGGCAGCTCATTTAGAATCAACTGAACAGCAATACTGCTTGAAAAGAGCAAGCTGACGACATAGAGCGCCGACAGAAATAGTCGGGAGATCACTTTCGTTTTACTAAGCTCCACCAAAACGATAGACGATAGCAGACAGTAGACCGGCATCACGGGCAGAAGGTACCGAAGCTGTTGGGTCAAACAAAACCAGATCACAAGAGACAAGAAACCGTAGATTCCGAGTCCAGTGATAAGCGGCGAGCTCTTCTTGGTCCAAAATGCCGGTATGAACAAGGCTGCGAGCAAAAAAGGAGTGATGGTTGCCAGATTGTCCAGCGCGTCATTGTACGGAGGGCGACTCAATCCGGAGAGCAGCGCGATCGGTTTGAGCAGATAGAGGGTCAGGTTCCACGGCACGAGGAGCAGATCGGCAGGGCGATGGCCCATTCCGAATTGCGCCTGGGAAGCGGTGTAGGTCAGAGCATTCGCTTTGCTCCAGTGCTTGCCGCCGAAGATCGAGTAGGCAAACGGAAAGAAGGGGTTTCCTGTCACGATCCAGGATTTAATGTACCAAACCGAGCCGCCGGCCACCGAGCCGGCAGCGTAGGCGAACGCGGAATTGAATGCGCTTATTAAGGAACGGGAACGCAGCAGCAATACGATGCCGACTGCAACGGAAAAGAGAGCTTCGTTTACCAGCGATGTCGCTTTAACACTGACCATTCCGGCCATCATGATCGCGCTCATTCGCAGCCATGCGCCGCTGTCCTCTTCATTGTTTGCCCAGGCGACGATCGCAAGGAGGCTCAAAGTACCAAAAGCCGCAGCGCCGAGATCCACATAGGCAGTGCCCGCTTCCCAGAAAACGATCGGAAGCGAAGAGAAAAGCAGCGCGCCGACCAGACCTGCAGCAGCGGAGTGGATGCGCCTCCCGATCAGGTAAGTGGCGGCAATGCAGAGAACTCCCATCGTAAAGTGGAAGAGCTTGGCCAGGGGCAAAGAATGCAGCGACAGGCCGATCGTGTAGAGCATTTCCATCGTAAACGCGAAGTTTGAATGGGACTCCCAGGGAAGGTAGATTATACGATGGTGTGCGAGGTAGATCTTCGGATCGGCGAGATGATAGCAAAGGCTGTCCCATTCCATCGCAATCGGCGGCGCAAAGCAAGCGCAAAGGGCCGAAGCCCCGAACACGATAAACAGTAGGAAGGCTCCCGCCCCTGCCGGAGTCTTACGTAAGCAGGTCGAACTGAGAAAAAGATCGGACAGTAGCTTCTTATGTTCGAAAAATCCAATCGCCAGTAGAAGAACTCCCGCGGCGAGGATTGGGACGGCGCTGAGAAAACCGAGCACGCCAAGTAAAAGTACCGAGTAGGCGAGGAAGATCAATCCGGTCGCTAATCCGAACAAGCGCTTTTCGAAAGTCAGCGCACTGTTCGGGACGGCGCCGAGCCAGGAGTTGACCTGCGTACCGCCGGTTGCGGCCGCCCAGAGAAAGAAGAAAACAAATGCGGGCATTACGCTTTTCGTCCCGCCTTAGCCTGCCTGATGTCTGTCAGTGAAGAGTGAGATATTACCACGCTTGATCCATGCGCTGTCAGTTCTATTTGCCCGAGGTAATGGCCGAACCACCCCGCCTGGACAATGGGCACGTCACCGACGACCTGCGGTTCGGTGAGCACCACATGCGTATGCCCTCCGATAATGAGGTTGAGCCCTGGGACGCTCTCGGCGAGGCGGTGGTCTTCTTTGATTCCGATATGTGTTAGTGCGACGATGATGTCCGACGTATCCCGCAGCTTTGACACGATGGAAGCCACAACTGGAACGGGATCGTCGAAAAGGTACGAGCTCAGCACCCGAGCGGCCATTTTAGAGGTCACCATCGGGACGGTTACTCCGATGATGGTGACAATCAGGCCGTTCGGGAGTGTACGAGTGATAGAGGACTGGACCGGCAGGACGGTATCGGATTCCTTTTGATATCGGATGTTGGCGCAGAGAATGGGGAAGCGGGCCTTGTCGATTTTATGCCGGAGCAGCGAGTCAGCGACATGGAACTCTCGGTTTCCCATAGTCATGGCATCGTAGCCGGTATCGCTCATGAGTTCCAGAATCGGCTCGCCGCCGATGCGAACACCGACATTGCCGGCGGAGATCGCATCCCCGGCATCCAGGAGCAGCGCATTTTCACCGGCATCGCGCTTCCGACGGCCGATAAATTCGGCCTGTACTGGAAGCAAATGATTGTGAAAGTCGTTGGTGTGTAGAATCGCGACAGTGCGTTCGTCCGCCATGAAAACTAAAGGCCTCCCATAAAGCGGCCTGGACTAAATATTCCGCGCGGATCGAGTTTGTTTTTGATAAGCTTCATGATCCGAAAGTCGGCGAGGACTGGCGACCAGACTGGAACACCTGAGTCTCGCCAGCTTTCGGGCATACGCTCGATAACAAGACTTCCCCCCACGCGGTCGGCCTTGTCCTTGAATTCCGGAAGGAACATCCCCCAATCCGTCGTCTCGTCAGCCCCGAAGAAGTGTGCGTTGACAATTCCTGAGGATACATCGGCGCCAATCTCGGCGGTCAGACCGTACTTATTTGCGATCCATTCGGTCATTCTGACGTGCGCGCCAACCTGGGACGACAGTATATGGTAAGCGACCGAGAGCGGCGCTTCGACCGCGCTGAAGTCGGTGAGTTGGCGTCCCAGCGCTAACCCAAGCTGGGACGGAAGTGCAACAACTGACGAAGCAAAGGGAGACGATGCCGCCGCGACACTGTCGATGAGCGCATCGACATCCTCGCTGCGGCCGAGAAACCGTAAGTAGAGGTACTGCGAAGGCGAAGCGTCTGAACCGAGTATGCGAGCCGCTGAGAAGCGGTTAAAGAGAATTGCCGACGAAGGCGTGAACCTGGCGAGAACGATGTCCAGAAGCTCTTCGGCGTTGCGGTCGTTTGAAAGGATAATGAGAAGCGACCGATCCGACTCAGGGAGCGGCGATACCTTAAAATTGATTTTGGTCAGGATGCCAAGAGTTCCCCAAGATCCGCAGTAGAGGCGCGGCAAATCATAACCGGCGACATTCTTCACTACTTTTCCGCCGCCGACCACAACGTCGGCATCGGCGTTGACCAGTTCGACGCCGATCAGCCAATCGCGCACCGAGCCGAATCCTGCCCTGAGCATACTGTTTGAGCGGGACGCCGTAATGCCGCCGAGCGTCTGTTTGTCAGGATCTGCGACATCGACCGGCAGCCACTGGCCCGATGCGGCAAGAGTATGCTGCAAAGCTGATAGGGTCATCCCCGCCTCGGAGCAAACCACGAGATCATCGGGATTGTATTCTACAATCGCATTCAGGCGGACCGTAGAAATGGTTTGCAGAGGCTTGGTTGCTGTATTCCCAATATGGACGCGAGCTCCGCCTCCGACAGGCAGCAGACCTGCCGATCCATCGGCACAATCGCGCACAGCAGACCTGACATCCTCAACCGAAGCCGGCGCATAGCTGCCGAGTGACATAACCACGACAAAAGTATATCACCTAACCGAGCAGAGGGTCAATGGACGCTTGTGCGGTGAATGAAGTCCTCTGGGTCCAGTGACTGAAGTCACTGGCTAGCAGCTTGACGACATTCCGCAGCGTCTCAGGCCCGATATACCAATTTGCCGTTTCCCGTCTTTCTACGGCCAGTACCTTACCAAATCGCCAGTTCGTTCAATGAAATGCGTTAGTCATGACTCTTTCCTATTATGCGGCTTCCACGGATCGACTGTTAAATACGCCGGCTCCCAAAGCGCTCCGGGTGGCCGCGGGGTGATGCCGTAACAGGGAAAAGCTATCGCCTCTGCCAGTCGGCGAGCGTATGCCCATTGTTCTTCCTCCTCAGAAGCCTAATGCCAGCCGTATGCACATAAGTTCGTGATGAAAAGTCCAGCTCTAGTCTGCGAGGTATCGCAACGGAAAGAAAAAAGAGAGTGGGACAGCCAGTCAACCAAGCCCCGAAGAGCCGTAGCGCCAGATGCTGGTCTTGCGCGACGAGAGCCCATATGGTAGCGGCGGCAAACATAGCGGCTGGTACCAGGGCGCCTACACGATGACCCGGAGGCGAGACAAAAACTATCCTGTCTCCCGAAATCTGCTTGACTGCTCTTCTTGCTTCCCGCGGGCCCTTTGTCCAATCGTTCAACGAGCGGCTCTCCTGCTATGGTTATGCTCTAGTCATCGCAGCCGCGCCGGGTTGATTCTATCCGGTCGCGCTGCTACAGGATTAGAATAATCGTCTACTTCGCTTGCCGGCGGTCGGGTCAACAGCAGCGTCGGAACACTCATTAAGGTGATACTTATTTAGCGCCGCCCGAGAGGGTGAGGGTATTATCGGCCCTAGTGTATTTGCGATGTTTTACCGATTAATCTATATTCCTACCGGAGTTGTGGCTGCCGATAAGGTTGAGCTTGCCGCGACTGTTCTTCAGAAGGGAATCGGGCTGCTTGGGCGGGTTCGGCTGGCTGAGGGACAGGGAATGTGGTTTCCGGGGGTTCGGTCGGTGCATACGTTCGGTATGCTGCCGTCGATCGACGTGTTGTTTTTGGATTGGCGGTTTTGCACCACCGCCGCCTACGGGAGTGTCCATCCATTAAGTCTGCGTCACTCGACAAGTGAGACGAAACACTGCATAGAACTGTGCTCGGGAACGTTGACTAGCGAGCAGCGGCATTCGCTTGGCGCAGCCTGGAAACTGGAATTGACTGCTTAGTTCGGCCTTGTGGAACAATGAGGGTATCGAATTACGTTGTATAGGTTGCTAAGTTCAACATTTTGCTGACAACGCGATGCCGAGATGAGAGGCGGCACGTGCGGCATTTTGTAAGAGTGGCGGCATTGGTTTTGCCGTCGTTATTTCATCTGGATCGGGTGAATATGGGTATAATGGCAACCATCGGCTTTGAGTTGTATTGCCATTTAGAGCCCTGCTATTACCGACGGGCGATCCGTGGAGACGTGAAGTAATTTGCCGCAGGAACGCCGAAGGAGGCTCATCTTTTGTCTAATAAGTATGCGCGACTAGGGTTTACAGTTATCATTCTGTGCCTCGTGGGATGGATGGTCGTACGAGCGGGCGCTTCCCACTCTCCTTTCCCTGGAATGGGCACGCAAGAGCGGACTATTAAATATAGTCTGTTGTTGACGTACATCCAGGAAGGTAAAGTAAGCACCGGCGTCATCGACCGCGATGTACTCACAGGGCAGTTGGAAGACGGCACCAACTTCACAACCAATCTTCCTGCAGACAATCCGGAATTGATTCTTGACCTGACCAACCGCATGCATGCCGGTGAGGCGCAGGTAGATTTCAAACACCCATTTCTTTCCGACGGCACGTCCAGCCTGATCCTTTCCGTGGTCCTGCCGCTGCTCTTCGTCGCCGCCTTCTGGATGCTTTTCCTTCGCCAGGCGCAGGCAGGCGGAAACCAAGCGCTCTCCTTTGGCCGCAGCCGTGCAAAGCGACTGACCGATAATGTCCCCAAAGTTACCTTTGAAGATGTCGCCGGGGTCGATGAAGCAAAGACCGAACTGCAGGAAGTAGTAGAGTTCCTGCGTAACGCGAAAAAATTTCAGGCGCTCGGGGCAAAGATCCCGAAAGGCGTCCTTCTGCTAGGCCCTCCGGGATGCGGCAAAACGATGCTGGCGCGGGCTATTGCCGGCGAGGCGGGTGTGCCGTTCTTCCATATCTCCGGTTCCGATTTTGTGGAGATGTTTGTCG
>PLAD01000227.1 GCA_003134215.1 Armatimonadota bacterium | reverse complement strand
CGCTGCATTCGCAGTCGGATTTATAGTCGGCCCGGCTGTCGGAGGAGCGCTCGGACAGCTCGGTTCGACAGTTCCATTTTGGGCTGCTGCAGCTCTTGCACTGGTTAACTTTACCTATGGCTTCTTTGTACTTCCAGAATCACTTAAGCGAGAAAACCGGCGCGCTTTCTCCTGGAAAGACTCCGATCCGGTGAGAGCGTTAGCTGCATTGACCAAATATCCGGTGGTTCGGGCGATGACCCCTGCCCTGGTTGCCACCTATTTTGCAGATAAGTTTGTCCAAAGCACCTGGGTGCTCTTTATGAAGTACCGGTTCGATTGGAATGTGGCCGAGACTGGATTTTCGCTGACAGCGATAGGATTGCTGTGCCTCATCTTTCAAACTGGATTGGGTCGGTTTATCATTCCAAAATTAGGTGAACGTAAGGTTATCCTCGCCGGGATCGCATCGGGAACATTCGAGATAGTCGCCATTGCATTCGCCCCGCGGGACTGGATGGTCTACGTGATCATGGTGCTGGCCGGAATGAACTTTCTCGCAGCACAGTGTACGCAAGGTGTTCTGTCAAGACAGGTGCCTGATGATGAACAAGGAAAACTGCAAGGCGCGTTGACGTCGCTTTCAAGTCTCACACAGACTGTTGGCCCGCCGTTCGCGACATTTCTCTTCGCTTTTACTACCCGGCCGGACCGCCATCACCCGTTTCCGGGCTCACCGTTCTTGGCCGCCGCTGTACTCTATGTTGTCGCACTTGTCATCGCATCAAAAGTTCTCAAGGGAGTGCCGGAAGGCAACGTGGTTGGAACAGGTAAGGTCTTTGCCGAGCATTCGCTTTAGGCCGCCTTACCGCGAAGCAGCAGCATCGTCATGTCGTCATGTTTGCCGGCGCCGATATATTTTGAGATGCCTGTCTCGATCCGTTCAGCAGAATCTCGTGCGGTCGGAGCGTTAAGCGACAAACGAATAGCTTCCATACCTCTTCTTCGGTGAGAAAGAAGCCATCCTCATCACGCGCCTCAGTAAGTCCATCGGTAACGAGCAATAGAGAGTCGAGGGGCCCAATGCTCGACTTTCGCTCTCCATAAAGCAGCGCCACTTGCAAACCAAGAGGTGGTCCGGTACTGGCCAGCACTTCTTCCTGCCCATCGGCCCGTTTGAGCATCGGCGGTTCATGGCCAGCGTTCGCGTACAGCAGTTGACTGCTCCAAACATCGAGGATGCCCACGAAGAGCGTCGCTGTTTCGAATTGAACTCCCTGTGTTTCGCTCAAACCATTCAGTGTGTTGAGAATCTGAGCAGGGCCCATTCCGGCCGCGGCGAGAGCACGGGTCGAGTATCGCAGTTGCGCTGTTCCTGCCGCAGCTTTTCCTTCGACACCGAGAACATCGCCAATGAGGAGACCATACCTCCCCGATCCATTCGCATAGAAGTCGTAAAAAGCGCAGGAGAGCTCGCCAGCTCGCTCTGATAGGTGGTAGATCCCGCAAAGGTCATAACCGGGTGCATCTGCGAGAACTTCCGGTACAATCGCGGTCTGGAACGCCACTACAGCTTGCATATTACGCAGCGTATTTTCAAAAGCCCGCCACAAATGAAACGCCCAGTTTCGTGTGATAATTGACTGCCGCAACATGATCTTCAAGGTCCAATCCAAAGTTATCCGAATAACATCCCGCTGCTTGCGGCGAGCGTGGATTATTGCTTCTTACAAACTGTGATTCATTTTAATTTTACATAATTAAAACCGGATGAAAGTTGGGGATATTAGTAGTAACACCTTGATATTTTAAGACCAATCAACGAAAATTGAAGTCCGTATTCAGCTTCATTCCCTGAACACAATTTTGTTGCTCGCGGCCGCACCAACTTGTCCGCTAGCTACCGCAGTAGAGTCCCCTCGACTTACGAACCTGATTCCTTAAGGCTCGATGTAGAGTAGGTAAGGTAAACATTTCCGTTTTCAAACATTCGGGAGGTTTTTAACGATAGACGCATTGTCTGTTCGATACTTCCAAATAGGGTCCTCCCGCTCCCAAGAATAACCGGATTTACAACAAAATGGTACTCATCGACTAAACCGGCCTGAGTTAGCTGCAATGCAATAGAACCGCTCCCAAGTACAGTGATACACAGATCAGGTTCTGCTTTCAATTTGCATATTTCCGCTTCCAGATCGGCCTTCATCAATTGGGTATTGCTCCAGGAAACATTATCCAGGGTTTTTGAGAACACTATTTTGGGTCTTGTGTTAATCCGCTCTGCTACGACCGGATCGCGCTTTGCAGCCACTGGCGACGGCCAGTAACTCTCCATAATTTGATAAGTAATCCTGCCAAACAACAGAATTCCGCCTCCACTCGCATTCCCGGCGACGAACTGATCCCACTCTGGATCATGACTTGAGGATTGCGCCCAAGTAAAATCTCCGCTGACACCTGAAAAGTAACCGTCTAAGCTGATATTCTCAAAAACAGTTAATATTCCCACGACGATCCTCCCTCACGTTTCTTGCTCTTTATTGAGCAGTCTTGTTCTGTGTTCCGCTCCAAACCGATATCCGGCTACTGTACCATCCGACCGTATTACTCGGTGACAAGGAATGACTACAGCGATTGAATTGACAGCGCATGCACGGGCAACTGCTCGCGCCGATCTGGGCATGCCGATATCAAGAGCGATATCGGCATAACTTGCCGTATTGCCGTATGGAATCGATGCAACCGCGTGCCAAACCTTTTTTTGAAACGGTGTGCCTCGTAGATCGAGCTCAAGAATAAGCGGAATACGTGGATTATCGATGAACTCCGTGACATTATCCAACATCCCGGCGAGGAGTTCGTCTGCACGCTCTACGAGCGCGATTGGAAAGCGCCGATACAGATCGACGATCAGGTCTTCAGGACTGTCACCGATAAATATGGCGCAAATACCTTCGGAAGATACGGCCATTACAATAGAGTCGAACGAACATTTGCCGACCGTATAGCGAATGACTTCTGAGTGAGATTTCAATGGTGAGCACATCAAAGGAAAATACGGCTGTGGTTGGTTTGTTACTTGATATTATATCTTCGTAGCACAGCGTCCAGTTGGAATCGCTGCGGCGGTACCATGCGGATAATAAGATGAGAGCGCGCTTCCATTACTCGATCTCTTTAATTTAACTATGAACAGATTTACTTCCGAAGACGTTTCAACGATTCGGTTAACGAACTTACTGGTCTCGTCGCCGACAGCCGGGACTCCCGCGAATGTTGTCGCTCACCTCGGGGCTCTGCAAGCACAGGACCATCCGGGCGCCTTGTGGGCGATCGGTCTAAGATCTCAGAATACCGTTACAGCCTCTATCGAGCAGGCGATCGTCGATCGGACCATCGTCCGAACGTGGCCGATGCGCGGAACGCTTCACTACGTCCCCGGAGCCGACATCCATTGGATGCTGGAACTCTGTACCCGCCGTCCGATTGCAACCGCTGCTCAACGCCGTGACTTCCTTCGACTGAAGTCAAGCGACTTTGATCGATCTGAAGCTGCCTTTGCGATTGCTCTCCAAGGCGGCAAGCAGTTGCTGCGCGATGACATGTACCGCGTGATGGCAGAAGCGGGAGTCGATGCATCAGGCCAACGAGGCGTGCATGTCTTGCGCCATTTTGCAATGACCGGGCTGCTTTGTTTCGGCTCTCACGAAGGAAAGCAGCCGTCATTCGCGCTGCTCGACGAGTGGGCGCCAAACAGGAAGTTGATCACGAGGAACGAGGCGCTTGCGGAATTGGCAAAAAGGTACTTCTTAAGCCACGGCCCGGCGACAGTTGACGATTTTGTGCGATGGTCGGGATTATCGGTCGGCGAGTGCCGGACAGGAATAAACGCGGTTTCATCTTTGCTCAGATGCGATATTATCGAAGCTAAAACGTACTGGGCGCCGCTGGACACCGATGTGTTCCAGAACAAAAGTCGAGCCGCCTACTTGCTCCCCGGCTTCGATGAGTTCATGCTGGGATATAAAGACCGCAGCGCGGCGCTCGACAGCGATCATACGGATGCGATCTGTCCCGGCGGGAACGGCATGTTTATTCCAACGATCGTTATTAACGGAAAGGTTATCGGCACCTGGTCGCGAACTATAAAAAAGAACAAGACGCAAATTGTGCTGAAACCATTTGAACGCCTATCTGAACTGGAACTTGACGCTGTTTCATCAGCAGGCGATCGATACAGCCGCTTCATTAGTTCTCCTACTGAAGTAATTTATCCGCACTAACCCATTCGGACACGTAGTATATCAGACGCTGTGATCATTGGTAATCCACCGGCGTGCCAGGCACACGCATATCGCAAACTGACTGTTATTGAGCGGTCCAGCCTCCGTCGACAAAAAGCGCGCTGCCGGTGACGAATGAGGAAGCATCGGATGCGAGAAACACGGCGGCGCCGGCGATCTCGTGCAGTTCAGCCCAGCGACCCATCGGAATTTTGTCGATAAAAGCCTTATACTTGACCGGATCTTCCAACAAAGGCTTATTCATGTCCGTCGCAAAAGGGCCCGGACAGATTGCGTTTGCAGTAACGCCGCGCATCGCCCACTCCAGCGCCATAACCCTTGTCATGTTTAGCAGCCCGCCTTTCGCAGCGGCATAGGGAGTCCTACCGGCAATCCCAATCACAGACAGGATCGAACCGAGATTGATTACCCTACCCCATCCTCGGTCACACATACCCGGCACGAACCTCTGAACGCAAAGGAACGGAGCTTTCAGGTTAACCGCAAGAACTGTTTCCCAATCATCCTCAGGCAATTCCACAGCGGCTCCTCGAATGTTAATACCGGCGTTGTTCACCAGAATGTCAATCACGCCAAGCTCCGCTTCTACCGAATCACCGAGCAGCCGGACAGCTTCCGCCTTCGTCACATCACCCTCGAAGCCAAGTACCCGGCGACCCGAATCTTGACTTATCTCTAATGCTGCTGTTGTTGCATCCTCTAGCGTGCGCGACGTTATAGCCACCTCTGCTCCAGCGTGAGCCAACGCGGATGCAATTACACGACCTAGTCCTCTGGCTCCTCCGGTAACCAACGCCCTGCGGCCGTCCAACCGAAAAGAATCAAGTACATTTTTTTGCGTCATTTGGCTATCCTAGCAATGTCAAACTAAATCAGAATTTTTTAAATGCAGACATTCGATAAAGTTGTATGTCAGTCTACTTCGATATCATGGCAGATCAAAGCAGATTAGTTTGTAAACCCGTTCCAACAAACTTTAAAGCGATAGTTAAAAAAACTTTTCTTATTTCAGAAAACCCCCTTGACACAATGAGAGTTCAGTGCTACTATGAACTATGCAAAACATATTTTTGCTGGGTTTATTGGTTTAGCTAAAATATCTTTTACATATGAATATCGCGAATGGAGATTTTGATTAGCCATTGTTCGAGTCGCGGGATTCGATCAAACGGTATATTGACTGCTTAGAATGAACTCATGAGTGTTAACGGAATCAACCAGCCAAGCAAAACAAACCGAAAGGCGACTCTGCACGACATTGCCCGGAATGCGGGAGTAACAGTCGGGACTGTCTCCGGCGTTCTTCGCGGTAAGGCGAAAGAGCGTCGAATTTCGGAAGAGGTCGCGGAAAAGATTTGGCGAGTTGCGTCGGAAATGGACTACGCCCCAAACCTTCTTATTCGTTCGCTGCATCGCGGTCACACTAACATTTTAGCTTTTCTCAACGGCTTTCGCAACCGCGACCGACGTGATTTTTATATGGACGCATTGACGACTGCAATAGAAAGAGCGGGAGGAGCCCAGGGTTATAACCTGCTGGTACTTTGCGATTTCTCACTCGGAGCTGCACCTACATACCAATATATTAATGGCGCAAACAACGACGGTCTGATCTTCTTTAAGCCGCAGCCTGACGACCCTCTGCTTAGCTATTTACGAAAGTCTAACCTGCCTATAATCTTGGTAAACTCGGAAGACAGCGAGGGTGTTCTTTCTTCAGTTACTGAGGACTGGAAAGCTGGTATTAGACTCATTACTGACGAGCTCTACCGCCTTGGACACAGAAGGATTGCGGCATTCACGGCAAACCCGTGGATTGAAGACTCGGTTAAACGTACTGCATTGTTCAATGAGAACTTCGAGGCTCTTGGAGTTCACCTTCGTTCCGAATGGCAGATATCCGTCGATGGCAAGCAGCCCGGCGAGGTCGGCGACGCACTCAGGTTTGTAATGCGAGATCCGGAACCTCCAACGGCAATATTTTGCTGGCACGATTATGTTGGATACACTTTACTTGAGCATTGTGAACGACTGGGTATCNNGTCGGTCGTCGGTTATGACGGCGTTCCATTTCCCGCAAAAACGCACCACGAACTTGCAACAGTAGTTGTTGATCTTGACCGTATGGGTGAGGCGGCGGTTAAAACATTAATCAAATTGGTAAATGGAGAATGTGAGCCTCCAATACGCCACGTAGTACCAGTATCCTTGAACAGCGGCACGACCCTCACCAAGCCGTTTCAATCTCTTACGTCGCCGATGGTAGAGCCGGCAGTCGGCGAATTTTAGGTTCTTATGAACCATTATCTCATTTCAAAGGAGCACGCCATGAATGAAGTAAACACAGGAAAGACAAGAAGGGCATTCACTCTCATAGAGCTGTTAGTAGTTATCGCTATAATAGCTATTCTCGCAGCGATTCTGTTTCCAGTTTTCGCTAAAGCACGAGAAAAGGCTCGACAAGCCACTTGCCAGTCGAATTTAAAGCAACTTGGATTGGCATTCCAACAATATATTCAAGACAACGATGAACAACTCGTTCCGCGTCCAAGCAGTGGCAACATGGTTCAGTGGCCTTTAACCATCTACACCTATACCAAATCCGGAAACCTGTACTCCTGCCCGGACGATCCTCTTCAACCTAATGTCGACCCAACCTATGGGCAAGGCTACACGCTTTCATTTGCGATGAATTACAACGTCCTCCAGGTTCCTTACAACTCGGCTCCAAAATGGTCGGCTCCCGCATCGACTGTTCTGTTAGCCGAACAGGAAAACAATCGCTGGTACCCGTCAGAGACTCAAGCACAGGACTGGAGCAACTACGATTTAACCTGGGGTGCGGGTGCCAACGCATGGGGTGTCTATCTCGTAACAGGACCGATCGGTACCACTGGCGATACGACAAATACTGCGGCTGCAGCAAGACACACCGGCGGAGCCGACTACCTGGCTCTGGACGGTCATGTGAAATGGCTTCAGGGAGCGGGGGTCAGCCCTGGCTTTACACCGGCAACTCCGAACAGTCTGGAAACGTTCGTATCTGGATGGGACGGAACCGGATGGGGAAATGCCTGTGGAACGAATGCAGGAACGTCCGTCATGACCTTCAGCCCGGTCTAACCACTTACGTAACGCGCCTGCTGCGTTGTGGATCGCAGCTTACGACAACCTAAGTCAATGCCTACTTAGTTTACGATAAAGGAATCGATGATGAAACAAAGAAAATCAGCTTTTACACTAATTGAGTTACTTGTAGTCATAGCCATAATATCTATTCTTGCCGCTATTCTTTTTCCTGTGTTCGCGGCGGCGCGAGAAAAGGCAAGACAATCCAACTGCGCGTCCAATGAAAAGCAATTAGGACTCGCACTTATTCAATATGCACAGGACTATAACGAATTAATGCCGGAGCCGCTCGGTCTTCTGACTAATGGGTACGGCACGTATAGTCGAGGCTGGGCCGGCGCGATATATCCGTATGTCAAAGCGACGAAGGTGTATGTCTGTCCCGACGACTATTCAGCGGATACTCTCAGCTACGACTTCAACATTAACTGCTCACCATCCGTTTCCGGAATCGTCGGACTGTCATCAGCCAACAATACAGGCTCAATGGCGACCTGGACAGCTCCGGCGTCGACCGTCCTGTTATTCGAGGCGTCTGGAGACACGACTACCAATCCAGCAAGCACCACGGTTGACAACTCTTCCGGTATTGGAAATGGCGACCTGGGCGATGACTCCGCATCGTATGCTACTGCCAGGGACTATGACACAGGAACGATGCGAGACGCATTCTCGAGCACATTGGACCCTAAATATCTTAGTGGACGCCATTCGTCGGGCTCTGAGTTCCTACTTGGCGACGGTCATGTCAAGTTCCTCCGAGGTGCCGCAGTATCGGCCGGGGAAGATGCTACGTCGCCACAGAATGGACCGTCTGGAAACGACGCAGCCGGCACGTCAGGACTCGCTACAGGAGAGGCCGTTACCTTCAGTTCTATCTAAATTTTATGCATTCACAATTTCCCTCCTAAAGCAGCGAAACTATGCTGGATTAGCGTGAAATATTGTGAAATCGTAATCGGAGTGGGCGTATTGGGGAACATAAAATGTATCGTCGTTTTACTAAAACAAAGATCGGTGCGTGTGCGTTATCGGCAGTAACTTTATTCGGGCTTTGCGCTTGCTCAAGTGCACCAGATCCTTCGCAAGATATGGCGATGCATAAACTGCCGATTTATGGCACTCTAGGTGGTGGTATGGGCGGATATGGCGTCACACAGGGTGAACCGGGGGTCGATACTGCGAAGTTTGTCATTGGTCTGCAAAACATGCGACCTGACCTGCGAAACAGCGTTATCGAAAACCACAGTCAAGAATCACGGTATGTTCTCTCCCTTCCCTCAAACAATCCATTGCGTCAACAGTTCATGACGATACTTCAACAGCAAAACTCACTGCATTAGCGGCTGCTCGCCCATTATTCGAGACAGCCGCAAGCGCAGATAATCTCTGAGCTTTGCCGATTCCGGCTACCGAAGTATCTGACAATGCGTTATTTCGTTTTCAATCTTTTTGTAACTCTGGTTTGTGGATCAATGTACATCATGGCTTTTCCGCTCGCAACTGTCGCCGAAACTAACCAGTCAGCGCCGCACTTTCCAACCGCACGCCGGACATGGAAGTCACACGGATCTTGCTTTTATTATGTCGACGATATCGACGGAGATGACACCAACAGCGGACTGACATTTCGTGAGCCATGGAAAACGCTGACACCGATAAATCAAGGCGTGTTCGCCGCAGGCGATCATATTCTTCTACGATGCGGCGGCAAGTGGACCGGCATTCTATTCCCCGGAGGCAGCGGAGTTCCGAGAAAGCCGATAGTGATTGGTCAATACGGCTACGGGCCTAAACCGGCGATCAATGCGGAAGGCCGGTATCTCGCCGCAGTTTATATACGTAACGGCGACTACTGGGACATCGGCAGCCTGGATATCGCCAATCGCGCTCCGAATCCGGTACCTAAACTTACAGGTGTCACTATCGAGCAGGAGGACTTCGGTACCGCTCACGATATCCGGCTGCACGACCTCGATATACATGATGTAACAGGGAGCAACGACAAAGCTGCAGGCGGCGGCAGCGGAATTTACTGCGCAAGCTCCGGTTTAAAGACCGTCACTCGCTACGACGGGCTAGTTATCGAAAACTGTCATATTACTCACACCGACCGTAACGGAATTACGATGAGTGCGTACTACCGACGACCGGAATGGCCTCTCAGCACCGGAGTTTTAATTCGCGGCAATTTGCTGGAAGATATCGGTGGAGACGGTATTGTGCCGATTGGATGTAACGGATGTGTCATAGAGCACAATACCCTGCGCGGAGGACGGATGCGGGCTCAGGACTATGCTGCGGGGATCTGGCCGTGGTCCTGCGACAATACAATTATCCAGTTCAATGAAGTTTCGGGCATGCGAGGGACAAATGACGGCGAGGGATTCGATTCCGATTTTAACTGCCGCAATTCGCTCTTTCAATTCAATTACAGCCATGACAATGATGGCGGATTTATGCTGATATGCGACGACGGGGGTCAGCAGTCGCCATGGAACATCGGAAACTCTGGCACTGTTATTCGCTACAACATCAGTGTCAACGACGCCGAGCACACGTTCTGCATCACCGGCCCGTGTCAAAATATTCAAATCTATAACAACGTCATCTATCAGAAGAAAGGTCTGAATGCACCGATCGTTTCGGCGGGCAACTGGGGCGGAGGATGGCCTGAAGGCACAAGTTTTTTAAATAACATCTTCTATGTCGAAGGAAATTCCAAATTCGACTTTGGCGGCATGACAGGGGTCAAGTTCGACTCCAATTCTTACTGGGGCAATATTAATCCGCTTCCGAGCGATATCAACCCGGTTCTCGCCGATCCTAAGCTGATTGAGCCCGGCAGCTACTCTGTTTCCGGATACCTGCCGCGACCGGATTCACCGCTGATTTCGAACGGAAAGACTGTCGCGCAGAACAGCTTCAGCGATTTTTTCGGAAACCCCCTCCCCCAGGGCGCCGCGATCAATATCGGCGCCTGGCAAGGGGCGGAGAAACCCTCCGAAGCGATGTAAGGTTTCGCAGCCCATCAGAAATCGATCAGACGTGTTCGAGTACTGGAGCTGGGCGGCCGGCCTGGCGGGCGATTTGTTTGTTAAGGGCCTGGAGGTAGGCTTTTGCGCTAGCCACGATAATATCGGTGTGCGCGGCGTGGCCGGTGTAGATGTCGTCTTCTACTTTCAGCCTAATGGTCACATCGGCCATGGCATCGATCCCCTCGGTGACACTCTGGACAGTGTATTCGATCAACTCATTGGGCAGCTTGACAATCCGATTGATAGCGCGATAAATCGCATCTACCGGGCCGTTGCCGGTATCGGCGTCGGTCAGGAGGGCGCGATTGTCATGACGCAGGCGTACGGTTGCGGTCGGCAATGAATGATCGCCGCAGCTAACCTGAACATGCTCCAGTTCGTACGTTTGGTGAACAGTGCTGACCTCGTCACTGACGATCGCTTTCAGGTCTTCGTCGTAAACGACCTTCTTGCTGTCCGCAACTCTCAGAAAACGATCGTAAACCTTTTCGAAATCGTCTGGACTCGCGAACGTGTACCCCAGCTCGCCGAGCCGATGCTTGACTCCGTGCCGGCCAGATCGAGCGGAGAGGATGATTTTGCTCTCCGTGATGCCGACAGTCGCCGGGTCCATGATCTCGTAAGTAGTGCGCTCTTTAAGGACGCCGTCTTGATGGATGCCGGAAGAGTGTGCGAAGGCATTGGCACCGACGATCGCTTTGTTCGGTTGAATAAGAATGCCAGTCATTGTCGATACGAGCCGGCTGGATGAAGCGATTGTGGCGACGGCCGTGTGGCTGGACATGGAGACGCCGACCGAAGCCGAGCGCGCCGAGGTGGAGCGCGCGACGGGCTTGCGGTTGCCGACTCGCGCCGAGGTGAGCG
>PLAD01000268.1 GCA_003134215.1 Armatimonadota bacterium | reverse complement strand
TGAGCTTGCCGAAGCCGTTGCCCGAGGCGGTCAGAATGTAGCCCTGTTCCGCGACGATCAACGCATTCACGCGCGTATCGTCGCTCAACTTGATACCGCGGACGCCCGCGGCCTCGCGGCCCATGGCGCGCACNNCTCCTCGAGCGCGACGGCGATGATGCCGCTCGCGCGCGGTCGCGAGAACAACGCGAGCGAGGTTTTCTTCACGGTCCCGAGGCTCGTCGCCATGAACACGAACTTGCCCTCCTCGAAGTCCTTGATGGCGAGCATGGCGCTGATGCGCTCACCGGTCTGCAACGGCAGCAGATTCACGATGGGCTTGCCGCGCGAGCCGCGGCTTGTCTGCGGCAACTGGTAGACCTTGAGCCAGTACAGCTTGCCATGATCGGAAAAACACAACAACGTATCGTGCGTGTTGGCCACGAACAGCTTGTCGACGAAGTCCTCATCCTTGACGCTGGTGGCCGCCTTGCCGCGTCCGCCGCGACGCTGGGCCTGATAGTCGGAGACCGGCTGGGCCTTGGCATAGCCGCCGTGCGAGAGCGTCACGACCACATCCTCAGGCGTGATGAGGTCCTCGATGCTGAGATCTTCATGATTGACGAGGATCTCGGTGCGCCGCTTGTCGCCGAAGGTCTCGAGGATGGATTCGAGTTCCTTGCGGATGACCTCGAGCAGCCGCGGCGGACGCGCCAGGATGTCGGACAGATCGCGTATCAGGACCAGCAGTTCCTGGAACTCGACGATGATCTTGTCCTGCTCGAGTCCGGTCAGACGGTTCAGGCGCATTTCCAATATCGCCTGGGCCTGCGTGTCGGTCAGCAGATAGCCGCCGTCGACGAGGCCGAGCGCGGCGGTTTCGGCTTCCGGCCGGGTGCTGATCGCACCGGCCCGCACCAACATGTCGGGCACCGCTCCGGAGTTCCAAGGTCTGCTCATGAGGGCGACCTTCGCCTCCGCCGGGGACGGCGAGGCCTTGATGGCGGCGATGATCTCATCGATGTTGGCGAGCGCGATCGCCAGGCCCTCCAGGATATGGCCGCGTTCGCGCGCCTTGCGCAATTCGTAAATGGTCCGCCGCGTCACCACTTCGCGTCGATGCCGCAGGAAGGCATCCAGCATTTCCTTCAAGGACAGGAGACGCGGCTGGCCGTCGACCAGGGCGACCATGTTGATGCCGAACACGGTCTCCATGGTGGTCTGAGAGAACAGGTTGTTGAGCAGAATTTCGGGACTTTCCCCGCGCTTCAACTCGATCACGACACGCATGCCGTCCTTGTCCGATTCGTCGCGCAGACCGTCCGACGCGATGCCGTCGATCAGCTTGTCGCGCACCAGATCGGCGATACGCTCGATCAATCTCGCCTTGTTCACCTGATAGGGCAGTTCGGTGATGATGATCGCCTGTCGATCGCCCTTGCCCACATCCTCGAAATGCGTGCGGGCCCGCACATGGATCCGGCCGCGGCCCGTCTTGTAGGCCTGCACGATCTCCTGGGCGCCATTGATGAAGCCCGCCGTGGGGAAGTCGGGACCGGGCACGATCTGCATCAGTTCCGCGAGCGTGATGCCGGGGTTCTCGATGAGCGCAATGCAGGCGGTCACGATTTCCCCCAGGTTGTGCGGCGGAATGTTGGTCGCCATGCCAACGGCGATGCCCGACGAACCGTTGATGAGGAGATTCGGTATCCGCGTCGGCAGCACCGCCGGTTCGCGCTCGGTCTCGTCGTAGTTCGGCGTGAAATCAACGGTTTCCTTGTCGATGTCCGCCAGAAGCTCACCGGCGAGCCGGGTCATGCGCACTTCGGTGTAGCGCATCGCCGCCGGCGGGTCACCGTCGACACTTCCGAAGTTCCCCTGCCCGTCCACCAGCATATAACGCAGCGAGAATGGCTGCGCCATTCGGACCATAGTCGGGTAGACAACGGCTTCACCGTGCGGATGGTAGTTACCGCTGGTGTCACCGGCGATTTTGGCAGATTTTCGGTGCTGAGCTCCGGGAGTAAGGTTAAGGTCGTGCATCGCCATTAAGATGCGACGCTGAACCGGCTTGAGACCGTCGCGGACATCCGGAAGCGCGCGCGAAATGATGACGGCCATCGAGTAGTTGAGAAACGACGTGCGCATCTCATCCTCGATATTGACCGGAACTACCGATTGGGCGAACGGTATCAGGTCAGCTTCAGAGGCGACAGTCACCTCTGATTTCGGCTGTTCCGGATCATCCTCTTCGGAGCCGTCGTCAGGGTCTAAATCAGGGGGATTTTGCGATTCATCATCAGCCATAGAAACAGGAAACCTCTATCGAAGGGAGTGTTAAATAAGGGTCGAAAGTAGCAGTATTTTACCCTTTTTGACAGCCAATGTCAATAACGAATGCGCCGTCCGTGTCCGTCTGGTGTTCTGAAAAATGCCTGGCCGGAGTCGTCGCTGTATAAATTCACCGACCAACAGCCCTTCGGGTACTTGTCCTCCGGATAGAGGGATCGGGATGACAGATTTCGAAGTCTCACCGCCATGCCTCTCTATGTACTTACAGCAGTTCAGGCTCAAAGGGCGGCATTTCTTGGTCGTCTTACCAAGGAGTGTCTTGACCGCGAATGTGTCCGCCTTTGACCGTTTTATTGCGCACTCATTTTCTGTAGTTTTGTATATTTGTTTATATCATGCGTCGACTTGTCTTTTCCGACAGTTCAATTTGTCGAGTCCGTTGCAATAACAGTCAGTCGAATAAATTCGCTGCTGGGGGGTGGAGGCGACAGTCGTGCACGGCACGAACGAAGAGACTGCGCATGTAGGCTTGTAACACTAGCCGCGCTGTATGGCAGGATGACGGGCGGGACGACCAATACCACCGGTTCGTGTTGCACACCCGTGTGATATCTGTAGGACGTTGTCCGGTCGGCGATGGTTCATTGATCTCGCTTCACTTCGTATTCTGCGCACAGTACACCCGATGGAAAATTCTTGCTATTTATCAGCCTGAGTGCGGTTCTTTCCTGTATGTTTTTGAATAATGGAATGCCTTGGACAAGCAGAATTGGGTTGATGAACAGCCAATACTCGTCGATAAGGTCTTCTGCCATCAGTGCGTGTGTAGCTGACGGACTGCCAAAAATTAAAATCTCGCTGCCTTCGCTGTGCTTAAGCTCGTTTATTTGGTCGCGCAAATTGCCGCCAATGATTTTGATATTTATATGATTGCTTTCCGACAGGGTTTTAGACAACACAACTTTGCCGGCGGATTTGTACCAATGCGAATGCGCGATATCATGTGCACTGGCATCCGGTTGGTCGCCGGCGGTTGGCCAGTATGACTCCATCATTTGAAAGGTGACGCGGCCGTATAACGCGGTGTCGGTTCGCTGGATCCGCTGTTCCACATAGCTGAACAAATCCGCGCTGACACTCACCCAGCCAAGGCTATGCATGCCCTCGGCGGTTGAGGAAACGAAACCATCCAGCGACACGTGTGCGAAGGAAACTATTTTTCGCATGATTTTCTCCTTATTGTGACCTGGTTTCTTTATTTGATCCGGCAGCCGTCTTGTACGAACGGATGACACCCAAAGGATCATACGCCGCGCCAGACTCTGTCTGGTTGCGGTGGTGGTGCAGCGGGCGCTGGTTGAATTCGGGGTTGGGGCTGAGGGCGGCCGGCTCTTGGGAGTTCTAACTGAGCGAGCGTTTCTCGGAATTCGCTCTTCAGTTTTTGGCGCTCGTCGGTTTGCAAAATCTCGATCGTCCGACGAGCTTCCTGGGTAGCACGGTCGATAATCTGGCTGAGGAAAGAGACAAAGCCCTGAAGCTCTTCGCTGTACCGGGGAAGGTACATGACCCGCATTCGGTCTTCCACGATATGGACAGGAGGCTTCAGTCCATATTGGGCTCTTGCGTAGATATACTCAAACTCCTCGATCCAATGCTGCGTCGGAGGTGTGTTTAAAACGATATCGAATGTAACAGCTTCGGGGTTGTCTTCTACATTCTCAACACTGTCAAAATCGATCGTCTTGAAGTAGATATCTTGAATAAATGATGACATATTGATCTAAAAGAGCTTTCGCCAGTCTGCCGCCGCCCCGTCTTCCGTCCATTTGAGCTTTGCCTTCGGCAGGAACTCCGAAGGAGAGCCAATTGGAGTAAGGGCTCCGTCAGTCATTTTTGCGCGTTGATTTATTACTACAACCCCGAAGTCGGCGTCCTTGTTCAATGCAAGGACCGACTGAATATCTTGCAGCATTCGGGTTCCTATATAGCCGGTAAAGGCGAGCGCGGCATAGAACAGATCCGGGCTCCCTGATTTTGATAAGATTCCCAGCATCGCAGCCCAGCAAACATAGTTGACCGAATGCCGGAGCCTTTCGTCGATAATCAGCGATGCCCAGCGGCGTATTTCTTCTCGCTCTGCCATCGAAAGAGCGCGCTTGCCGCTGAAGAAACGTCCGACCGGGCCCTGGATGGGCTGCAGCCAATCGATCGCCATCGATGCGATCGGCGGGGTCTTCGCAATTGCGATAATCGGCGCGCGACGCCATTTGCGCGGCGAGACGTTGTTTGCCAGGTAAACAAGCTCAGATCGGGGCAGAACTTCCAGATCACCGTCACAATCCGAGTTGTAAAACCGGTGGACTACACCTACTGAGAGATCGGCCTGAAGCAGGCGATACCGACGCAGCCAGCTTTCGGGGTCGCAAAGAAGCCAGACTACGAACATGCCGATCAGCGATGCCGAGGCGGCGGTGATCCAGAACGCCGATGGGCTTGGGAAAAGAATTGTAGTGATGTAGACAGCGACGAAGATGATGGCAAAGGAAATAGACGCCGCCTGCTGCCGTGCGAACTGCTCGTTTACCTGGGCGTGCAGTGTATCCTGCTCGCAGCGATCCAGGATTCGGATGCTTACAAGCGGCAAGCCGACGCACCATTCATCGCAGTCGTCAAGACGGCGTGGTTCGGCTACCGAAGTTAGCGCATCGATAAATCCCACAGTGGCTTAAGTATACCCGTCTCGACCAAATGCGAATCATTTTTCAGCGGACCGTGGGCTTAAGAAGTAGGTGAATGTGTGATTTTCTCAGGTGAGGTGTAGGTTGACAATCGCGGGCGGATTCCCGTATAATACGTTCGTTCCGATTGAGCGAGGGTAGTTCAGTGGTAGAACGCATGCCTTCCAAGCTTGATGTCGCGGGTTCGAACCCCGTCCCTCGCTCCACTTCTTTCCTCGACGTTGTTTTACAATTGCAGTTTTGTCTTCTAACAGAAATTCCTCTACCTACTCGCACCATTTTCTGGCCTTTTCGCGTATCATTGTTGTATTCGAGATGACAATTAGGGCACGGCTCAGGGGAGCCAGATTCGGAGTGGTTATGACGAGAGTAACGCAGGCTTTAGAGCACGGTAAAGCTGCCAAAGCGGAAGAACCGACCGCTTTGACGTCGAACTTCAAATCTTACGAGGACGAACTGCAGAGTCACATTGACCGGGGCCTGGATTTTTATAAAAAGGGCAGTCTGCATGAGGCGTATGTCGAATTCCTAGAGGTCCTCGCTATCAACCAAAACGATGCGCTGGGCCACTACCTCTGCGGTCTTACCCTGCAAGCGCTGAAACTAGAAGATATGGCCGTCGCTGAGTGGGCGGCCGCTTCATCGCTTTATGTCCGCGACGGTGCTAAGTGGGACAGCGATTGGGACTGGATCAAGCAGAAATGCTACCAACTGCTGGAGCAGCACCGCGACGGCAGGACGGTCGCCTGAGTTCAAGCGAGTGAAGAGGCTATCCGCGCTGAAAGTATGTCGGTCAGGATCGGCGAGTCGCCGATGTACCGACCCAGGCTGAACTCGACATTCGGATAGGCCGCGCGCGCTTCTTCGATAAGAGTCGGCAGATCGTCGGCAACATGGGTACCGACATGCAAAAAATAAGGTACGGCAACGATCCGGTCCGCACCGCCCGCGATACACTCGGCGATCGCTTCCGGAATGGTCGGTTCGTTGCATTCCATGAATCCCACTTTGACTATTGGAAAGACATCGCGCTTTCTAATAACATCCACCACGGCGAACATATCTTTGTTCGCGACGGGACGCGGCGAGCCATGCACCATTACCAATAGTGCCGTCTTTTCAGCCATTCGACTTTTCCTTCACCAAAGCGTAAGTGGGCGGGCATTGTGCTGTACCGTAGATCGGGCAATCCGAGATGTATCTGCATTGTCTAGCGGCTGTATTCAGCCCCTCGCGCCACATCGAATCAGCGAGCGGATTTAACGCTGCATCGATAACCGAATCGGCCAGGAGTTCGTCTGCCCCGAGCGGAGGGGTGATAGTGAACGTTAGATCCGGATACGCCGAGCGGACGCTGTCGACTCGGTCGGGAAGGCTTTTGGTGACGGNNGGCTGAGGGTATTGCTTTCGCAACCGCTCGGCATGAGCTTCGAGCGCATCGCCCGCCCCACATAAAGTCGACCCGTGCGAGAAGAGAATGACTGCGTTCATATTTGACGCAACACCTGACCGCCTGCTATCGGTTCCATCCTATTGATGAGAAAGGTTGCCGCATCTGCAAAGTAAGTATTCAGAATCTCCCGATATGCCAAGAACGCCGGCACTGAATCGACCGCGGACATCATCGAATCAAACCACAGATCGCGCACCTCGAAATTGATCTCGAACGGCGCATGACGCCGTCGCAGCATAGGTGCTCCTCGGCGCTGGTTGAAATATTGCGGGCCGCCAAAGCGCTGTATGAGAAACCAGGCAAGATGGTTTTTTCCGGGCGCAAGGTCTGCGGGATAGAGGCTGCGCAGCTTAGGAGCCTTCTCGACAAACTCGTAGAAGCGGTCGACTAGCTCAAAAAAAGGCGCATCTCCTCCAACCGATTCGTATATTTGCTGGTCGTCCATACTGCTACGAGTATACCTATCGTTCGGCGAAATATCCGGCGGTGAGTGTAGCAGCGATCGCTATTGCGGACGCGATCACGACGAACGTCACCACGGTCTTGGTGTCACCGGTTTGCAGCGCGTCGTAGATGGCAAGCGGCATGGTTTGGGTGGAACCTGGAATGTCTCCAGCCACCATCAGAGTAGCGCCGAAGTCGCCCAATGAACGCGCAAATGAAAGGGTTAACCCGGCGAGAAGTCCGCGCCGCGCCAGCGGTAATGTGATATAACGCAGCACATCGAGCTCGCTTGCACCCCCTATCCTCGCGGCATCCTGTATTTCATTGCCTACAGAGGTGAAGGCGACCACAGCCTGGGTCACCATCAGCGGGATCGACGCGACACTCGCGGCCACAGCTGCGCCTTGCCAGGTAAAAACAAGCGTGTGGTGAAATATTGCTTCATACCACTGTCCGAGTGGACTACGCTTGCCTAGCAGCACAAGGAGGAAGTAGCCGAGGACCGTAGGAGGCAGCACAAGAGGAAGAATGACCAGGCTTGAGACCAGGTGTTTTCCCCGCCATTCCCGGCTCAGCAAAAGCGCCGCCGGGATGCCGATCACTACCGTAATGGTGGTGGCGAGGAGCGCCGTTTTGATCGATATTCCAAGCGGCGACCAGTCCATAAAAGTAAAAGGCTCTACGGAAGGCTGTAGCCGCTCGTAGTCCAGATTTGATCAACCGCCTTGCTGGTCAGATAGGCGGCGAAGAGCTTCGCCGGCGCCGACGCATTGAGTGCGACCCCGAGCGACTGCTCGATTGGTTTGTGCAGGGCAGGCGGAACGTCAACCCAGACACCGTCGTTGCGGCTGATCACGAGCGATAGAGCCGTAAACGCGACGTCGGCGTTTCCACTCACTGCATACTGTAAAGCCTGTTGGATATTTTCGGCGTAAACAATTTTTGGATTCAACGTGGTCAGTAGATTCGCCGATGTCAGCGATTCTATGGCCGCCGTCCCGTAGGGCGCG
The DNA here is from genome assembly GCA_003134215.1 of Armatimonadota bacterium. Taxonomy (GTDB): domain Bacteria; phylum Armatimonadota; class Armatimonadia; order Armatimonadales; family Capsulimonadaceae; genus BOG-944. The sequence continues at coordinate 9,579 of PLAD01000268.1, read as the reverse complement.
GTTTTAGGGTTGGCGACGGCAATATGTTTGTATTGCGGATTGGTGAGATCGTTGACCGATTTGGGATGAGCTGACGCGGAATTAGGACTCCATAAAACCAGGGTTCCAATCGCATACGTCGTTACCGAGTTTTTATCGACAAGCTTCTCCGCCGCCAGCTTATCCACGGTCGCGGTATCGGCGGAGATGAAGACGTCGTAGGGCGCACCGTTCTCAAATTGCTGTTCGAGTACCTTGGTCGCTCCAAATACTGGGATTACAGTTACCGCAGATTGGGCTTCGAAAGCTGGAATTATTTTGCTGGTAAGGACCGACTGCAGGTTAGCTGCAGCGGCAACATGGATTGTCGTTTGGCCCGAAGCCGCGGCGGCTGCAACCCAGAAAAACGATAAAATGCAGGCAAGCTTTTTGAACATGACAGATTGTACCTTTCTGACTAATTCGCGTACATCTTCTTTGCAGCCTTGATTCGCCGATGGGCGTCATTGATACGAGACTCAGCAATGCGACCGGAGTGGACAGCGTCAATTAATGCCAATCGAATAGCGGACTGCGTCGCCTCAGTATGACAGGCGAGTACCATATCGGCGCCGGCGATGACTGCGAGAACGGCGGCCTCGGCTGAGCCCCACTTCGCTGCGACTCCCAGCATTTCCAAACAGTCGGTGACCACAACGCCATCGTATCCGAGCGTCTCACGAAGAACGCCGCCAAGAATTTTAGGGGAAAGTGTAGCCGGAAGCTCTGCATCGAGACGGCGGTAGAGAATGTGCGAAGACATAATCGATCCCACGTGAGCAGCAATAGCTGCACGAAAGGGCGGAAGCTCGATAAGGTCCAATCTCGACGGGTCGTGGTCTATAATCGGAAGCGATAGATGGGAGTCGACAGCCGTGTCGCCGTGTCCGGGAAAGTGCTTGCCGCAGGCCATAACACCGGCATCATCCTGCAATCCGATAATCGACGCCGCACCTAGCCTGGCCACCAGAGCCGGATCATCCCCAAATGACCGATCGCCGATGACGACGTTATTCGGATTGTTGTTAACGTCGAGGCTGGGCATGAGCGCCCAGTTGACGCCGGCATGGGCAAGAACTCGTCCGATACTGGCCGCATTTTGCCGTGCGTACCCTATGCGGCCGTCGGCGCCGATTGTCCGAGCGGACGGAAAAGCCGGATAATCGGGAGGACCGAACCTCGCAACTCGGCCTCCCTCTTGATCCGTGGAAACAAGCAGTCGCGGTAACCCAGACAACTCTGCGAGGTTCTGCAAGTATCCGGTCAGCTTTTTTGCGTCCTGCGGAGGGCCGACATTCCTGGCCATTAAAATAACGCCGCCGACGCGAAATTCTTCGATTAGACGCCGTGCATGGCTGTTTAAAGACCGTGCATTTCCGCCGGCAGTTTGCGACCAGCCGAACACCAGCATTTGACCGATCGTATCTTCGACGCTTTCGGCCACAGGGCTAGGAGACGCCGTTGACAGTGGCCTGCCCGGCATCGAGCAGCTCGTTGACGCGTTGTCGACTTGGAGCTTCCGCGTAGACGCGGACTACAGGCTCCGTACCGGACGGTCTGAGCAGGAGCCAGGAATCATCGATAAAGATAATCTTTGTGCCATCGACTTTCGATACTTCTTTCACCGCCTGACCAGCCAATTCTTTCGGCTGGAACTCCTTGACATGTGCGACGATACCGTCCCACTTTGACGGGTCTGGGTGGAGGTCGATACGTCCGTACTCGTGATCGCCAAACTCCTCCATAATCTCGTCGATAAGCTCTTCCAGCTTCTTTCCGCGAAAAGCCATCGCCTCAAGCAGCAGTAAGCTCATCAGGACGCCATCCCGCTCCGGAATGTGGTTCTTCACCCCGATGCCGCCGGACTCTTCTCCACCGATCAGGATGTCCTTCTCAAGCATGAGATCGCAGATATATTTGAAACCGATGGGTGTTTCGTAAAGCTTTCTGCCGTATTTTGCAGCCAGCTTATTGATCAACTGAGTCGTCGATAATGTCTTGACCACATCGCCGGTCCATTGACGCTGCTCGCAAAGGTGCTTCAATAGTACGGCAAAGATGCGATGGCTGTCGACGAAACGGCCACGTGAATCCGCAGCGCCGACCCGGTCTGCATCGCCGTCGGTCACCAGGGCTACATCGGCGTGATGGTCCAATACCGCTTGAAATGTTGCGCCCATATTTTGAATAATCGGCTCAGGATTGACTCCGCCAAAATACGGGTTTCGCTCGCTGCGAATCTCGATAACGTTTTTGACACCGGCGTCTTTCAGGATCGAACTGAGATACCCGGCGCCGCTGCCGTGCATCGGGTCGATGAGAATCGTGAAGCCGGCATCTATGATACGGTCAAGATCGACCAGTGAGGCAACCTGCCCGAGGAACGCCGGTCGGAAGTCCTCGTATTCGACAGCGTCTTTGAATTCCGATGACGGCGGAAATGACGTATTTTCGTCAACCAGTTTCGTCAGCTCCTGTTCGACTTTTGAAATAATCTCCGGAGATCCAGATCCGCCGTAAAAGGCCTTGATCTTAAATCCGTTGAAGGACGGAGGGTTGTGCGATGCGGTGATCATGACACCGCCCTTTGCGTTGTGCTTTTTCACAAGATAGGAAACGGCCGGGGACGAGCAGGGCTGCTTTGAAAGTAACGGACGAAATCCGTTCTGCGCAGCAGTTTTAGCAGTTTCCAGTGCAAAGTACTCGCCCTGAGCACGATTGTCATAGCCGATGACGACTATCGAATCACCCGGAACATTGGAATCCTTCAGATAATTCATTGTCGCTTGTGCTACCAGTCTGACATTGGTCCCCGTAAAATCATCGGCAATAATCCCTCGCCATCCATCCGTTCCAAACTTTATCTTAGCTGACATGCTTATGGTTGTCCTCCGAAAAATAGAGCGGCCAGTTAAGCCCGCTCTATAAAATGTCGATTATCTACCCTTACGAATTTCTTCGCGATTTATCAAGCGCTATCCAGCGCAATTGCTGCAAGGCAGTACGAGAGGATCGACTCTGCACCCTGATTGGAGTTTACTCCATAGGGTGTTAAGGCATCGAAGACTCCTCCGCTTTCTTCGCGGTACATGGGAAGTTCGTGGATATTACGTCCTTCATACCACTCCATGGCCGCATTCGCGCACTCTGAGTAGTGCTCATGTCCTGTCATTCTCGCGGCAGCTACACAGGCCTCGACCAAAACGCCGGCATCTACCGGCTGCTGGTCAAAAATCGCCGGCCGCTTGTCACCTTTTTTGAACCAGCCGTTATTCCCGACAGGAGCGTAACCTCCAATTTCGGGTTGCGCGGTCGATTTCAATAGAAAATCAAGCATTTTTAATGCCACAGTGACAGTTTCTGCAGGATCGTCGGAAAATTTTGACCCAAGGAGCATTGCAAGCGGCACACGCGCATTGCAATATGTCATGGACGGTTCATACCACTGCCACTTCGCGGTGTTATGATCGTAATATGCCATTTCAAGAACATTGAGCAGCCCTGCTGCATGTCTGCACATCTCGTCCGGCAGATACGAGAGCGCTTGAAGGATGAAACCCCGAGTGCGCAACGATCCCATCAGAGATATGTGGTGCATTGCGCGGTCCAACACACCCTGTATTCTCGATGCAGGCGCAAAATCTTGGTTGGCTTGATAAGCAACCGCGAGCGCCCAGAGGGTCCTTCCGTAGGAGTCTTCGCTGCCGACGGAATCGAGCCATTTCCCTTTTTTGTCGGCGAAGTTGTGAAATCGGCCGTCGGGCAGCGCTGCCTGTTCGATAAATCGGAGGCAGATATCGCCGAGTCGCGCGACGAACGGCAATTCGATAGATCTTTTGCCGAGTTCGACAGCCACAATGAGGGCACGCGCGACATCATCAATTGAGTAGCCGTGACGCACATTGGGTTCCGACCCAATGCAGTGCTGCCAAACGCCGATATTGGTGGTCAGACGCTTTAAGTGCGATAAGTTCAGAGTTGAGAGCGCTCTATTATTTGAGGCAGCTTTTTCGATAGTCGTCATACGCGATCCATCTCCTTTAATCCAACTGCGGCGCGGCAACGTTGGGTACCAACCAATCCTTGTTCGCCGCTTTTCCTGCGTAGTGAGTCATGTCATGGCCATCGGCTGATTGAGATCCATTAGATCCCGAGCATCCTGCATTACCCGAGTGTTCATCCACTCCTGGTTCAGCAGTCCGGCAAAGATTCGCGTGTATTGCATTCCGACGCTCTGCCAGGTCATTTCCCGGCCATGTGCATAGGCTTTTTCCCTGGTCTTCTCAAAAAGGTCGCCGTCAGTCAACAAATTTCCGGCCAGTTCAGCAAGGCGCGCCGAGTCGCGGAACGGATAGAGAAATCCTCGTTCTTCTGCCAGGATTTCGATCGCGTGCAGGTATGGGGTCGAAATGATTACTTTGCCGGCAGCAAGGGCGTACGAAAGGGTTCCCGATGTGATCTGATACGGATTGGCATAGTAGGGCGTAATATAGATATCTGTCAGCAGGAGATAATCGATTAACTGCTGCAGGTCGAGGTACTTATCGACAAAACGTACATTGTCTTCCAGGCCGAGCTCTTTTACTTGTTCAACCAACTGGTTTCGGTACCATTCGCCTTCTCTGCGTTTAATGACGGGGTGAGTTTGGCCCAAAATTAGGTAGAGAGCAGTCGGATCTTGCGCGACAATCGTCGGCATCGCCGCAATGGCGTCTTCTATTCCTTTATTTGGGCTGATCAACCCGAAGGTCGACAAGACCCGGCGTCCTTCGACTCCGTACTCCCGGCGCAGCGCCGCATCGCAAGCGAAGCTCATATTCGGCGTCCCGTGCGGTATATACACGATCTTTTCATCGCTGATGTTGTAAACATCTCGCAAAAGCTGCTCGCCTTTATGCGCCATCGTAATAAAGTAATTGCAAAAGGGCTCAAGCTGCTTGATAATATCGAGCTGCCGCTCGGACGGCTCAGGGAGGATCGTGTGAAGGGTGATAACTACCGGACATTCCGCCGCTTCAGCAAGCGAAACTATGTAGCTTCCTTCATCCCCGCCGTAGATTCCATACTCATGCTGGATGCTGAGCAGGCTGACCCCGCTCTCGCGCATGATAGCAACGGCATCCAGATAAGATTGAGGATTGTCCTTTTCAATAACATACGTGACTTTGGGATCGTCGTACTGTGTGCCGGTCTCAACATCGTCGACCGCAAACACGATACTTTGCCATCCAGAGAGGTCCGTACTGTTCACCACATCCATCGTGAACGTCGCAATTCCGCATTCTTTCGGTGGGTAAGTTCCGACATAGGCGATGCTGTGACGAAGGTCCCGTGCCTGAGTCTGATTCTGCGTTGCCAAAATTACATACCTCCTTATTGCGGCTCCTGCAGCGAGCGCCCAGCGTAACAACGGTAGAGTAAACGCTCTATAGTCCTTCACAGGGAGCCGGAACATCCGTTCCCAGGTTGTTTGCATAGGCACTCAGTCAAGCAACTGAGGAACTCCCAAGGAACAAGAGATAGATACCCTTCCGCGTGCTATGACAAACAAAAGTCGAGCTTAAAGAAGACTAATTCGATCCGTCGGTGGGAAGGGAAAGATGCGACAGAGAGTCGCTTGGCATCAGCTGCTTTCCGATTGCCAGAAGAGGCGCAGCCAATATGATGGTACCGATAAGCGAAACAACGAGCCCGATCGTACTCCAGAGCAGAGTGAGACGGCCAAGCTGCACCTTCCTGGAATCGTCCAACATCATAAAGACGATTCCCACGGGATAGCCGACGAGGGGAAATATGAGACCAAGGGCAATCGCAGATCGGTCGGCAATAAGAGGGTCGACCCGATCAAGCAGCGAAGGCATTGACGCCTGTACTTGAGGGCGGTCAGCGAAAGCTTGTCCAAAATCGGAAACAGGCGCAGGCTCTTGCGGCTTCGACGAGGTAAGCAGTGGACGGTTGCACTGCCAACAGGTGGTAGTTCCGGCGAAGTTATTCGAACCGCAATACCGACAGCGAATTCGCGAGTCTTGCTCTGGCATCGATTCGGACCGATTGACCTTCTTTCGAAGAGCTAGTTGCCGTCAGGATCGTCGGCCGGTTTATCTGATGCGGAGACGCTAGGTCTGCCGCCAGTCGACTGCACACCGGCGAGACCCTTGCCATAGACAAGAAACAGCACGAGCAGCAACACAATAACTACTGCAGTTCCGGCCCAAACCCTCGGGCCACCGAATGGAAGAGGCGGAGGCGCTTCCGCTCTCTTCTCTCCAGGCATAGGCGTATTATTTCCCGCCTGATTAAAACGTGGACCCCCGCCAAGAAACGGCGACTCCGGTGGTGTCGTTTGGCTCATAGTAACGTGAGTATACCTATAAAACGTCCGCAGCAGCAGCGCCGCCCATTGTGCTAAAAAAAAGCGGCGATCAGGGAAAAATCATGCAACAACGGTTCGCGCCGCTTGTCGTAATATATGCTGATCGAACGTGTAAGTAGGAATGAAACCTCCCGTGAAAAATATCAAGTCGCCATCTGTGGATGAACTGCCGATAATCAACCGTGTGAAACACTTTATTCTTTCCGCGACCGATGGCTGTTACCGCACGGAACACCTGCTGTCGCTTTATGTCGACGGTCAGCTCTCGCGCAAATTAGTCGCTGAAGTTGAGAGTCACCTCGAAAATTGCGCATCGTGCAAAGCCGCTCTGGTAATAATGCAGGCTACTCATCAGGTGCTCATGAACCGTGAGCCAGTTGCCCCGCCGGCTTACTTGAGCGAACGTCTGCGACAGGCAATAGCAATTGAGGCGACCAAGCCTGTTCTCGCGCCAAAGAAATCTTACATATTCGGTTCTCGCCTCGCCCTAGGAAGCGCCGGGCTCGCCGCTGCTGCCGTTTTCGCATTCTTATTAGTCCATCAGGGCGGTCATCCGACCGTCCCCTGGCCGGGCCGGCAACTCGCTTCGAATTCCCCGGCTCCGGCACAAAAACAACCGACCGCAATTACTTCGCCTCACAAACAAATTATCGCTTCGGCCCATCGACCGTTGGAACAAGTTGCTGAGCTGCCGCGTACGATCAAGCACAGCATCGGCGCAGTTCATGTTAAAGTTAAAGCTGAGCATAATGCTCAGACGTTAATTGCCGCGTTGCCGGCCCAGCATATTACGATTAGCAAGGTTAGGATAGCCCAGCCGGTCGCAGTTGCATCGCAGCCCAAGCCGCGAGTCCTCAGCGTGACTGCGACGCCGTCGCGGCCAATGGTCGCATCAGTGCCTCAGCCTACTATTCAGGCGCCTGCCGTTGTACAGCAGCAACTTGCCGTCTCCGCGCCACAGACGCAGCCGCAGCAGGTGCAGACAGTGGTCGCGGATAATGTCGCGCCAGTGGAACATGATAATGTCAACGGCCAGTTGAAGATGATTGCTTCGAGAACTCAAATTAAGCCGTATATGCTCGACTCGAATCACGGCCATTTGACAGAAGCGAGCTACTCTCCGGGACTGCCCATTACCGGCAGCGGAATTGATTAGCCCAGTCGCTCTATCGGCCGACAGTGCGCGTCCTCCGACGCAAACGTTAGAATTCGGGTTGGCCGAATTACAATGAACTTCGACACATTGCTGCTTGCTGCGGTTGCCGAGGAGCTTAATCACCAAATCCTTGGCGCGCGAATTGACAAAATCACCCAACCTGCGCCGCTGGAAGTGATTGTTTCACTGTATTTCGACGGCGCCCGGCGCAGCCTTCTGATCTCGGCCGAACCAAACTCCGCTCGCCTTCACCTTATTCGTCAACGATCTCGGCCGAGTCCAACCAATGCCCCAGCCTTTTGCATGCTCCTGCGCAAATACCTGGAGAGCGGCATCATCTACCAGATCTCGCAGCCGCTCGGCTTTGCAGAACGAGTACTGCGTATCGATGTACGTCGCTCGACAAAGGAGCACGTGTTTCTCTGGGCGGAGCTCATGGGCCGCCAAAGCAATATCGTCCTCACCAGCGAAAGCGGCGCCGTACTTGGCTCGATCAAGCGAGTGACGACCGAGATGAGCCGCTTTCGCGAAGTTCGGCCTGGAGTCACTTACACGCCGCCGCCGCGTCAGTTCGGCTATAAACGTGACCCGATGGAGCCTTTTTCATTGGCAGAATCGACTGTTGAAGCCTTCGACGCGCCGGAAGCCGCTGAAAAATGGTTGACTGCCTCCTTCAGGGGAGTAGGTTCGGTTTTGGCCAAAGAAGCGGTACTGCATTCCAATTCAAAGAACCTAACTTTGGAGACCGTTTGGTATGGACTGAACGATATCCTTTCGGTTGTTCGGCTCAAAGAGTTCTCGCCGGTTATCTGTCGCGACAAATCAGGTCAGATCATCCTCGCCTATCCTATCCCTGTCAAATCTGTCCCAACGGAACAACAAGAACCGGTATCCAGCATCAGCGAGGCGGTTGAAGCGGCATTCAGCAGCAGTCAGACCGAAGACGTTCTTTCGAAGGAACGGGGTGCCCTGCTGGCATCGCTTCGACGCGCAGCAAAGGCTGCTGACCGTCAACTGATCGATGTACGACAAGGCCTGCTGAACAGCGACCAATCGGAACAGATTAGGGAATCCGGAGAACTCTTGCTCGCAAATATCGGCGGCGCTCCTCAGGGAGCGAAAGAAGTGGATGTAGTCGACTATTTCGCAGAGGATCCGGATCAGCGCCGGACGATTTCACTTGACCCGTCGCTCACAATGCACGAAAATGCAGAACGGTACTTTCGACGGTATCAGAAAGCACGAGATTCGAAGGAGACGTTAATCGCGCGTCAGGAACAGCTGCAAAATGCCGATCTAGAGCTAGCTGATGCTCTAGCGCAAGCCGAAGCAGCGGAGACCACACATGAACTGGCGTCGATTGCCGAAAGAATCGGCGACCTGATCCGCACTCAGCAGAACTCCGGCGGTCACGACTCTGCAGCGAAGCCCCTGTACGAAGGGCACAAGATAAAGGTCGTGAAGTCGGCAGACGGATGGGAAATTCTGGTCGGAGAAAACTCCACCAGCAACGACTTCCTCACCACTAAAGTAGCCTCGCCGACGGATATCTGGCTCCACGCCCGCGCAGTGCCTTCGGCGCACGCTGTCATCCGCGCACAAAACCGGCCTGCCTCAGTGTCAACTGCGGCAATTCTTCTGGCGGCGGAACATGTAGCAAAAAGAAGCCAGGCGAAGCACGCCGGGCTGGTCTCGGTGGATTACACGTTGAAGAAGTATGTTCGTAAGCCGCGCGGAAGCGCGCCCGGCCAGGTGACCTACACCAATGAAAAGACGATCGATGTGATTGCTGACGACGACTAAGAAAGACCGACACCTTAAATGATGCCGGTCTTGTCGATATAGCGCATACGGGATTCGAACCCGTGGTCTCTACCTTGAGAGGGTAGCGTCCTAGGCCGCTAGACGAATGCGCCAAAGAACTACTCCTTGCGAAGCCGTCAATTGTAGCACAACGCCTGCCTGAAAATCAATCGGCGGTCTCCGCATCACGCGTTTTTCCGAGGACGTTGCCGTAGGACTCTGCGCTGAA
>PLAD01000333.1 GCA_003134215.1 Armatimonadota bacterium | reverse complement strand
ATACCAGAGATTACCGCCCGCCCTCGGTAGCTCCTGTCATTTGCATTTGGATTCGTCCTTCGTTATCGCAGGAACTCGGCCGCCATATATGGCCTCCGTTTTAACATCTTATGATCCACTTTCAGACGTACACCTCGATCGAAGCAGAGAAGATAGTCAACTTATGGAATCGGTGTTTCGACGGTGATTTTCCTCTGGATGTTCGGCTATGGCATCAAAACGTCGACAACTGTAAAAGAACGTTCGCCGATGCATCGATATTAGCGGTACTTGACGGACACATTATCGGGGCATTGATCGGTAAGAACCCCAATCGAATCTCGACTGTTTTCGTCGCGCCTGAACACCGTCGACGGGGTATAGCGACAGAACTGCTGGAGCGCGCCGAAGTTGCCTTTACCGGTGAACTCGAGACAACATTACTTGTCGGGCAGGATGATCGTCATTTCTTTCCAGGAGTTCCTGAAAAGGCAGCGGCGGCAGACGCGTTCTTTACGAAGCACGGATTTATGCGACGAGAAGCTTTCGCTGCGGATATGATCCGCACCCTCGACGATTGGTCTCGCCCGGATTCTCCGCTGCAGGTTGCACGAACCATGAAACAGCTCAACATCGAATTGAGAGCCTGTACTCAACAGCTCATTCCGTCACTGCTGGAACATGTGGAAGCGAATTTTTCCGATCGATGGCTTCGAGATACACGTGATAGACTTGTTCTCGAACCGGATCCAAGCGAGGTCATTGTCGCCGTTCAGGACGATTCAAACGTTGTTGGATTCTGTCATACATACTCAAACCGCTCGGTAGTGCTCGGTCCGTCCATTGCTTGGCGCAGTCTCATCGGACGGAAATACGGTGGCCTAGGTCCAATCGGAGTAGCAAAAGATTTCCGAAAGATCGGGCTCGGGCTCGAACTGCTCAATTATTCGATCACGAAAGTTGCAGAAACTGGAGCCGAACGGATGGTCATAGACTGGACTGAGTTAGTAAGTTTCTACGCCAAAGCCGGCTTCTCTATCTGGAAAAAGTACTATGCTTACAGTAAGTCGTATTGAACGGAAAATAACGTATTTACGATTTCAAATCGACCGAACATTGACAACTTTTGCCTCACTCGGTATAATTCGCATACAATGTCTGCTTTAAAACTATGTCTGAATGTTCGTCGTGAGCGTCGTCCTGTGTAGGAACGCTTGCGTTATTTCGTGTTGCCGCAAGCTTATGCTCAATGGGAGCTTTGCTCGAGGCTTTTATAGTTTTAATCGTAACTGCCGCGCACGAGTGAGATGCGATGGCGGTTTTTTTGTTTGTGGAGCGATGAAGCGATGATTAATGCCGGGATAGTGGGAGTTTCAGGATATGGGGGCGGGGAACTGGCAAGGTTGCTGTCGGTGCACCCAAATGTCAAACTGACCTATGTGGTGTCGAACACCTACCTGGGTCAGAGTCTTTCAGCTGCGCTGCCCTCATTCCCTCAGCGAACTCCTCTGGTTTGCGAGGCTTACGACCAGGACCAGGCGATAAGCAAGTGCGATGTAATCTTTTTGGCGCAGGAGTCCGGTTTCGCCGCTCAAAATGCCGCAATGCTAGCTGACGCCGGCAAGAAGATTATTGACCTTTCTGCCGACCTTCGACTAAAAGATCCTGTAGTTTACAAGAAGTGGTACAAGACGGATGCTGCAGACCAATCTCTCCTGGATCGAGCGGTCTATGGACTGCCGGAACTGCATCGAGAGGAGATCAGGGATGCACAGATCGTTGCGAACCCGGGTTGCTACCCGACATCGGCAATCTTAGCGCTTGCTCCGGTAATCGCCGCGAAAGCTATTGCACTCGATACGATTATCATCAACAGCATGTCCGGAGTCTCCGGAGCAGGCCGCTCCAAACACAGCCTCGCCTATCACTTTCCGGAACTCAACGAAAGCGCAACTGCGTATGGCGTCGGCGGGACACATCGGCACACGCCGGAGATTGAGCAGGCGCTTTCCCTAACTGCGGGGCAGACGGTGATCGTGTCGTTCACACCTCATCTCATCCCGGTGACGAGGGGCATCTTAACCACCGTAGTTGCCGATCTTACGACGGATCTGACCACCGAACGTCTGGTGGCTGTAATTGATAAGTTTTACCATCATGAGCCATTTGTAAATGTTCTCCCGCCGGGGTTGATTCCGGCGACGAAGCACACACTCGGCTCGAACTACCTGTTCGTCGGAGCCTCGGTGGATCCTAGGACCGGACGAGCTACGATAGTGTCGGCGCAGGATAATTTGATTAAGGGCGCGGCCGGTCAAGCAATACAAAATATGAACTTGATGTATGGCCTACCGGAAGAAGCCGGACTGACCATGGCCGGAATCTTTCCTTAATACTATAGCGGCTGACTGAATAGACTTCGAAACACAACTTCGTTCATTGCTGAACGCGGAGTCGGAAACTGATTGAGAATAACCGATGAAAACAACTGCCGGCGGTCTCGCCGCACCGTTAGGATTTAAATCTGCAGGAGCCTACTGCGGTATCAAGCGAAAACGGAACGATATCGCACTGATCGTTTCTGATCGAGATGCAGTAGCTGCTGGAGTGTTTACACAAAACATTGTTCGGGCAAGCTGTGTTACCGCGAACTCAGCGTTGTTGCCGTCGACGACGATGCGTGCGATCGTCGTCAACAGCGGCAACGCGAATGCCTGTAATGGCGAAGCGGGCGATCGAGACAATGAATTGATGGCGCAATTCGCTGCCGAGTCGATAGGAGTCGGCCGAGGACAGATATTCAGCGCTTCGACTGGGATTATCGGGGCTGCCATGCCGATGGAAAAAGTCGAGGCCGGAATACGGTTGGCTGCGACAAAGCTGCAAGATGAAAACAGCGATGCAGCAGCAGAAGCTATCATGACCACGGACACATTTCCAAAGCAGTTCGCGGTCGAACTGACTGTTGGCGGAGTGCAGGTAAAGATCGGCGCGATTGCTAAGGGCTCCGGGATGATTGCGCCGAACATGGCAACGATGCTCTGCTTTATCGTAACCGACGCAGCCATTGACCAGGCGGTGCTCCAGGAGATGCTGTCGCGTTGCGTCTGGTACACGTTCAATTCGATTACGGTAGATGGCGACACGAGCACCAACGACATGGTTTTGATTCTCGCTAAAGGCGCCGCAGGCAACAAGCCGATCACTGGCCTCGACACGCAGGATGCGGCCGTTTTCGAGACCGCACTATATAATGTCTGTCTCCATTTGGCCAAAGAAGTGGTGCGGGACGGTGAGGGAGCGACTAAGCTTGTTTCGGTGACGGTCAAAAATGTCGCACCTCCGAAGGCTTTGGAAGACGCCTACGTAGCCAGCGGCCGGGACCTTACGAAGGAACAGCGCGCATCTTTTGCAAGGTCGGTGGCAAAGACGATTGCTAATTCACCTTTGGTAAAAACAGCGCTCTTCGGGAACGATCCAAACTGGGGTCGAATTCTTGCCGCCGCCGGCCGGAGTGGTGTTCAGTTCGACCAGAGCGCGATTGAGATATCGCTTGCGGGACACCCGGTCTATTCCAATGGTCAGCCGACAGATTTCGATCACGATATGCTGAGTAAATCGATGTCAGGAAATGAACTCGCCATTACGATCGATATGCATCAGCTGGGCGGTGAACAAGCAACTGTCTGGACCTGCGATTTCAGTTATGAGTACGTCAAAATAAACGCGGAGTACCATACCTAGCCATGCAGCACGTCGAAATGCTCATTGAAGCGCTTCCGTACATCAAGCGGTTTGCCGGTCAAACAATGGTGGTCAAATATGGCGGAGCTGCCATGCTGGATGAATCTCTCAAGGCAGCAGTCATGCAGGATATTGCCCTGCTGCACTATGTCGGTCTTCAGCCGATAGTTGTACACGGCGGAGGTCCGGAAGTATCCGACGCCATGGCCAGAATGGGTAAGACTCCCCAGTTCGTCAGCGGCCTGCGCGTTACCGACTCGGAGACGATGGAGATTGTTGAAATGGTGCTTGCCGGAAAGACTAATAAGGGCATTGTCGCACATCTTAACCAGCAAGGCGCGACGGCGGTCGGCCTCAGCGGCAAAGACGGCAACCTGATAGTTGCTGAGCAGGAGACGTCGAAGGGTGATATAGGCTACGTCGGGAAAGTTGTACAGATTAATCCGCAGCTGATACACACCTTAACGCGCGATGGATATGTTCCGGTGATATCCAGCGTCGGAATCGGACGCTCTGGAGAGTCTTACAATATCAACGCGGACACAGCGGCGGCCGCACTCGCTGCGGCATTGCATGCGACTAAGCTGATACTGATGACCGATGTCGAAGGTCTTTACCGCGATTTCAGTGACAAAAGCAGTCTGATCTCGACACTAACCTTGGACGAGGCCCGCCTTATGATGTCGTCTCGTCAGATCGATCGGGGAATGATTCCTAAGATCGAGTCTTGTATAACTGCTCTAGACGGAGGCGTCGCACGCACACATATTATAGATGGACGCGAACCGCACGCGCTTTTGACTGAGATCTTTACCGACGAAGGAATCGGTACGATGATCTACGATCCTGCAAGGGAAGAGATAAACGAATGAGCCCGGTAATAGAAGACCTGAAGATAGAAGAAGACGACGTGCTTGCAGAAGCTGTGAGGACGATCGATGCTGCTTACGTAATGCACACTTACGCAAGATTGCCGATCGTTTTCACGAAGGGCGCTGGACAATGGCTTTGGGATACGTCCGGCAGGAAGTATCTGGATTTCCTCGGAGGTATCGCTGTAAACGGA